>JAVEWL010000262.1:0-7321 GCA_034004565.1 FCB group bacterium
GGCCTATTTCAAGTAGTACTGGGTGCATTGTCCTCGCTTGGACCGCGCCATCCCACGAGCAGCAGGAACACGCCTACGCAGATGGCGGAATCGGCCACGTTAAATGCCGGATAGGTCTTCCACGGGAAATCAAAGGGCACAAACCAGAACTGAAATTGCAGAAAGTCGACCACTCCGCCGTCGCGGAAGAAGCGGTCCACGAGATTGCCCAGCGCGCCGCCCGCGATCATGCCGTACGCGACGGTCTGCAGACGGGAGGCCGGATCAAGGTGCCGGTACAGGTAGATGAGCACCAGCGTCGCCAGCAACGGCGCGACGTACGCGACGTATGGAATCTCGGAGAACATTCCTCCCACCAGCCCGGGATTGCGCTGGTGCGTGAAGAAGAAGAACTCCCGTTCCTTGCCGACGAACGAGACGCTGTTCTCGGGAATCGTGTGCGTGATGATCGTCTTGGTCACCTGATCGCACACGAGCACGAACAGGAACACCGCCAGGATTATCATCACCTGGCTTCGCCGGGCCGTCATGCCCGTCGTTTCACAGAGTTCCGTCGCGCTCAAGTTTGGATTGACACTCCACGCAGAACCGCGCGGCCGGGAAGACTTCCAGGCGCTTGCGCGGTATTTCCTTTTCACACCCTTCACACACGCCGTAGCTGCCACCCTGAATGCGCTGTAGCGCCTCGGATACTTCGCGCAGGCGTTGCGTCTCGCCGCTGGCGATGTTCAGGGCCGTCTCTCGCTCGAAGTTCTCCGTGCCGACCTCGGCGTAGCTGGTGAGGTCGCCCACGTTGCCCGAAGAGGCCTCGTAGAGCGTGTCCTCCTCCAACTGGCGCAGACCGGTGCTTAGCCGGTCGAGTTCGGTGATGAGGAGTTTCTCAAACTTCTTGGCTTCTTTCTTGTTCATCCAGGGATCTCTCCCAATTGTTCAACACACCGCGTGCAAATGTGCGGGTGTTCGGGGTTCAAGCCAACGGTGTCCTTGTAATTCCAGCAGCGCACGCATTTTTCGCCCGGCGCGCGATCCACGTTCACCAGCAGCTTGCCTTCGGTCTGCGCGGCCTCTTCCGAGACCGGCGCCACCTCGACCTTCGACACGATGAACACCCACGGGAGCTGGTCCCGATGGGATTCGAGGATCCGCGCGGACCGTTCGTCGCCCGGCACGAGCGTCAGCAGGGCCTCCAGCGTCGAACCGATGCGTTTCTGCCGGCGAGCTTCTTCGAGCGCCTTGGATACCATAACGCGCATCCGCAGCAATTCGTTCCAGCTCTCCAACCCCTCCCCACTCAAACGATGCTCCGGCTTCAGTGCCGGGAACCGAGTCAAATGAACACTCGACGCCTTGCGCAGATGCTCCGGCAGGTGCTGCCAGGCTTCGTCGCAGGTGTAGACCAGAACCGGCGCCGTAAGTTTCACCAAGTCTACCAGGATCTCGGCCATCACGGTCTGGGCGGCGCGCCGTTCGCGCGAATCCGCCGCGAAAGTGTACAGCCGATCCTTGAGGATGTCGAGATAGAACGAACTCATCTCGACCGCGCAGAAATTGTGCAAGGCGTGGTACGCCTGGTAAAACTCATAGCTGTCGTAGGCGGCAAACACCCTCGTCTTCAATTCTTCCAACTGGTGCAGAGCCCAGCGGTCGCTCTCTTCGAGCTGCTCGTAGGGCACCGCATTCTCGGGGCCAAAATCGTGCAGGTTGCCCAGCATGTACCGGAACGTGTTCCGGATACGGCGATAGGCGTCCTGCAGACGGGTCAGAATCTCGTCGGAAATGCGCGTGTCCTGGCGGTAGTTCTCGCTCGCCACCCACAGCCGTGTCACGTCGGCGCCCAGCTTCTTTATAAGGTCGTTCAGGCTGTAAAAGTTGCCGAGTTTCTTCGACATCTTCTTGCCTTCGCCGTCGACCACGTACCCGTGCGTAATGACGGTCCGGTAGGGCGGCTCGCCCTTTACCGCGATCGCCGGCAGCAGCGACGACTGGAACCACCCGCGGTGCTGGTCGCTGCCTTCCAGGTACATGTCCGCCGGCCAGGTCAGCTCCGGGTGCAATTCACAAACCGCGCGGTTGCTCACGCCGGAGTCGAACCACACGTCGAGGATGTCGGTTTCTTTCGTGAAATCGGCCGCGCCGCACTTCGCGCACTTCGCGCCTTCCGGCACCAGCGCATTCGCATCCGTGTCGAACCAGCGGTCGATGCCGTCCGCGGCCGACAACGCCAGATCTTCAATCTTCTTGAAGCTCTCCGGCGTGGCGTATACCTCTTCGCAGGCCTTATAATAGAAGACCGGGATCGGCACGCCCCAGGCTCGCTGGCGGCTGATGCACCAGTCCGGGCGCTGCTCGATCATGCCGCGGATGCGTTCTTTGCCCCAGGACGGGACCCAGGTGACGTCGTCGGTCGAAGCTGCCGCGCGTCCGCGCAGATCGCCCGCATCCATCGAGATGAACCACTGCGGCGTGGCACGGTAGATGACCGGCTTCATGCAGCGCCAGCAGTGCGGATAGCTGTGTTCGAAGCTTGAACTGTGCAGCAGCGCACCGCTCGCCGTGAGGTCTTCAACGATGCGCTTGTTCGCCTTGAATACGTGCGTGCCCTCGTAGGGACCCGCCTCGGCCGTGAAAACGCCGCCCGCGTCGACCGGCGACAGCGGCGCAATGCCGTAGCGCGCGCCGACCACATAGTCTTCCTGGCCGTGGCCCGGAGCCGTGTGGACGCAGCCCGTGCCGGCTTCGAGCGTCACGTGCGTGCCGAGGATAATGGGACAGATACGCTCGTTGAACAGCGTGTGCTTGTATTTCAGCCCTTCCAGTTCCTTGCCCCGGAAGGTCGCAACGGTCGTGTAGTCCTTGATGCCGCATTCGGCCAGAGCCTTCGGCGCCAGGTCCGTCGCCATGATGTAGGTTTCGTTGCCGGCCTTGATGGCGCTGTACTCGAAGTCCGGATGGACCGAGATGGCCAGGTTCGCGGGCAGCGTCCAGGGCGTGGTCGTCCAGATGACGAAGTTGACCGGCCCTTCCAGGCTGCCCACGCGGTCCACCGCCTCGAACTTCACGTAGATCGACGGCGACGTGTGCTGGCCGTATTCGACTTCGGCTTCCGCCAGGGCCGTGCGGCACGACGCGCACCAGTAAATCGGCTTCAGCCCCTTGTAGATGGAGCCGTTCTGGTACATCTCCGAAAACACGCGGACGATGGTCGCAACGTAGGTGGGATTCAGCGTCAGGTACGGCTTGGCCCACTCACCCGTCACGCCAAGGCGCTTGAACCCTTCGCGGTGCAGGTCCACATAGCCCAGCGCGAACGCGCGGCAGCGACGGCGAATTTCCACCTGGCTCAGGGTTTTGGCCTCTTCGCCCAGATCCCCGATGACCTTGAACTCGATCGGCAGGCCGTGGCAGTCCCAACCCGGAACAAACGGCGCATCAAACCCCGCCATCTGCTTGGTCTTGACCACCAGGTCTTTAAGAGTCTTGTTGAGTGTCGTACCGGCGTGCAGATCGCCGTTGGCATAGGGCGGACCGTCGTGCAACACAAACTTCGGGCAACCGGCATATTCCTTCCGCATCAGCCCGTAGAGATCCATCTCTTCCCAGCGCGCCAGCATAATCGGCTCGCGCTCGGTGAGGTTGGCCTTCATAGGGAACTCGGTCTGCGGAAGATTGACAGTCGCTTTGTAGTCGGTCGTGCTGGCCATATGCTTTACTTTACGTTAGGTGGCAAAAATCCCGTTATGAAAGTCCGAGACGATAGCACAATCTTGTAAAACAAGTCAAGAAAAGCGCTTCATAATTCGCATTTTTCGCAATGAGCGGCGGCGGTGCAATGGGTGGTTATCTTGCAAAACAGATACCAACAACTCCCAACGTGTTAAACTTCCCCGGATGATGCGCATCCATAGAGTGTGTCGAACGCAATGTGCCGGAGGTAAGATGATTCTTGACGAGGACGGGCGCCCCCTGGTGCCGGTTCATACGTGTTACAACGACGCCGAAGCAGCGCTGGTCATTTCCTTCCTGGAGGCCTACGGCGTTGCCGCGCAGGCCAACTCGGAAGTCCCCCACTCCGTGCTTCCTCTAACTGTGGGCCACCTTGGCAAAGTACGTGTGCTCGTGAATGAGGACGACGCGGAGGAAGCCTGCGGACTTCTTGCAGAGGCCCAAGCCGGCCGACTCCCCCTGGAACACGGTGAAGCCACGCCAATGTAACTCCGAATTCCCATTCGGAGTCTTTGCTTTTCATTCGGCGCATCTTCCTATTATCAAGAGCAAAGACCCCGAATCGGAATTCGGGGTTACATAAGAAAGCCCGCGAGGCGCATGTCCTCGCGGGCTTTCGAAATTTTCGATTATTTACGAGTTGAACTTATCGCGGAGCGCAGCCAACTGATCGGCGAGCAGCGTGTTGATCTTCTCGCCTTCGTTGGTCTGGTGCCCGCGACCGGCGGGACGGTTGTCGCGCTGGTGCTGCTTCTCCGGTCTGCGGCCACGGCCTTCCTGACGCTCGGGACGCCGATCGTCGCGGCGGTCGTCGCGCCTCGGGGGACGGTCGCGACGCTCGCCCTCACGCTGCGGCGGACGCGGACCGCGATCCTGCTGCTGACCCTCGCGGCGGCGGTTGACGCCTTCGGGACGCGGCGGACGGTCGCCTTGCGGGGCCTGGCCTTCGGGTGCGCCAACCGCCGCGGGCGCCCGGCGCGGCCCTTGCTGCCCTTCGCGGCGCGAACGTCGCGGGGCGGGCGGGGGCATCAACGCCTTCATCGAAAGCGATATGCGGGGCAGGTCCTTGTCGACCTTGATAACCTTGATACGGACGATCTCGCCGACCTTCACGACGTCGCGCGGGTCGCGCACGAAGCGGTTCGCGAGCTCCGAGCGATGCACGAGGCCGTCCTGGTGGACGCCGATGTCGACGAAGGCGCCAAAGTCGGTCACGTTCGTGACCACGCCTTCCATCTCCATGCCGTCCTCGAGATCTTTCACGTCGCTGATGCCATCGAGGAACTTGGGCACCTTGAATTCGCGGCGCGGGTCGCGCGCGGGCTTGGCAAGTTCGCTGCGGATGTCTTCGAGGGTCAGCGTGCCGATGGTGTCGTCGGCAAACGCAGACATATCGATTTCGCGCAGCACCGCCGGATCCTGGATGATCTTCTCGACCGTCGCGCCGACGGATTCCGCGATGCGCTCGACCACGGGATAGGCTTCCGGGTGGATGCCGGTCGCGTCGAGGGGCGTCTCGCCGCTGCGCACGCGCAGGAAGCCCGCGCACTGCTCGAACACCTTCGGTCCGATGCCGTCGACTTCCATCAACTGCTTGCGCGACGTGAACCCGCCAATCTTGGTGCGATGGGCGACGATGTTGGTCGCGGTGTTGGCCTGGATGCCGCTGACGTAGCGCAGCAGCGCGAACGACGCCGAGTTCAGATCGACTCCGACGTGGTTCACGCACGACACCACAGTCTGCTGCAAGCCTTCGCGCAATTCTTTCTGGTTTACGTCGTGCTGGTACTGCCCCACGCCGACGTGCCGCGGCTCGATCTTCACGAGCTCCGCCAGCGGGTCCTGCAGGCGCCGCGCGATTGATATGGCGCCGCGAATGGTCACGTCGAGATCCGGGAATTCCTCGCGCGCAATCTTCGACGCGCTGTAGACCGATGCGCCCGCTTCGTTCACGAACACGGAGAACGCGTCCGGCCGGTTCAGCTTCGCCAGCGCCGCCTTCACGAACTGGGCCGCTTCGCGCGCGCCCGTGCCGTTGCCGATGGCCACCGCGTTCGCTTCGTACTTTTCCATCAACTCGACAAGCGCCTTCTCCGCGCCCTCGAGATCGTTCTGCGGCGGGTTCGGGAAGACCGTCACCGATTCCTTGTAGTCGCCCAGCTTGTCGACGGCGGCGAGCTTGCAGCCCGTGCGCATGCCGGGGTCGACGCCGATAGTCGACACCTGGCCGGCGGGCGGAGAAAGCAGCAGGTTCTCGGCGTTCTCGCGGAACACGCGGATCGCCTCGAGGTCGGCGCGTTCGCGCGCCATGCCGATGACCTCGTTCTCAATCGACGGCCGCAGGTGGCGTTTGTAGGCATCCTCGACCGCTTCGCGGATCGCCGCATCGAACATCGAACCGGGTTCCTGCAGGTAGCGCCCGAGCAGATCCGCCTGGAACGACTCGTCGTCCACCGCAAGCTCCATCCGGAGCATGCCTTCCTTCGATCCACGAAGGACCGCCAGGAAACGATGCGAGGGAATCGAGGCGATCGCCTCGGTGAAGTTGTAATACGTCTCGAACTTGGTCTTCTTGCCCTCGGAATTCTTTGTGGCGTGGGCAGTGACCTTGCCTTCCTTCATCATGCGCGTGCGCAGCAGCGCGCGGGCGTCCGCGTCTTCGCTGATGCGTTCCGCGAGGATGTGGCGGGCCCCTTCGAGAGCCTCTTCGAGCGTGCTGATCCCCACTTCGGGACGGATGAACACCGCCGCGAAAGTCTCGATATTGGTGCCGCCCGGCTTTTGCGCCCAGATGTATTCCGCGAGTGGTTCGAGACCCTTCTCGCGGGCAATCGTGGCCTTGGTCTGGCGCTTGGGCTTGAACGGAAGATAAAGGTCCTCGAGCGTGGTCTTGTCGTAACACGCTTCGATGCGAGCCTTGAGCTCGTCCGTCAGCTTCTCCTGTTTCGCAATCGAATCCAGGACCGACTGTCGTCGATCCTGCAACGACCGGAAATACGCATTTCGGTCGGAGATGGCCTCCAGCTTGACCTCGTCGAGATTCCCCGTTACGTCTTTACGGTAACGGGCAACGAACGGGATCGTGGCGCCCCCATCCAACAACTCGATGGCTTTGGCCACTTGACCGGGGCCGACCGATATCTCTTCCGCAATTCTTTGGACGAACTTCGCTTCTATCATCTGTTTGACTCTCTCCGCATGCACACAAGCGCGATAAGTCTACCAAAAGAATCTGAACATAACAATGCAAGCAAGCGCAAGAAATGGCGCCGCGCCCGATCTGGCATTTCAATCCAATCCCGCGCTACGATGTGGCGCAAGGGCAAGAGGCGAAGGAAGCACAATATGACCTCTCGGGAACGGGTTCTAGCGGCGCTCGCGTTTCAAGAAACCGATCGCGTGCCAATGGATCTGGGCGGCATGCCGTCCACGTGTATCAGTTGCTTTGCGTACCCGCGCCTGGTCGTGGAGCTGGGATTGCCGCCACGGCCGCCGCGTGTGTACGACACCGGACAGATGCTTGCCCTGCCCGACCTCAATGTGCTCGACGCGCTGAACTGCGATGTGGTCACCACCGACCTCGAAATATCGAACGCCT
>JAVEWL010000263.1:0-7304 GCA_034004565.1 FCB group bacterium
AAGATCACCACAAAGGCACAAAGACTCAAAGAACTGCCTTTCCCGGTTGCTCGTTACCAAGTTGCACTTGGTAACGCACCCTGTTCGCGAAGTTGTACTTCGCGGGCTTAGAATGATTGCTACCTTACATACCTCCCATACTTCCCATGACTCCCATAACTCCCATAAGACCCATTCCCCTTGGCGGAAAGCAGGGACAGTTTCCACTTTTGATCAAAGGGGCTGGTTGACTGTTGGGGCGGAAGGGGGGCAGGGGGCTTCGCAGGAAGGCTAGAGGCTCATCAAAAGTGGAACAGTCCCTGTTTTCCGTCCACTTGGCCACGAGCGCGGCGGGGTGCGGCTCGCTGCGTTCGGGCACGCCCATCCCTCGTTCATGTCATTCGTGGTGGCCGTTCTCTTGCAGTTCTTTGTGTCTTCGTGCCTTGGTGCTGATCTTCTGAAGAAACACCCCGAAGCCATGAAGCCGGCTTGGGGGCGCCACGGGGATTTGAAGGGTCGCAATGGCGGGGGGCGGTGTTGGATAATTGAATCGAAAATGGTGCCCGCGTGAAGACGGCCCCCAACACGAGGAAACCCATGAGATCACTTACCACCGAACAAATGCGCGAGGCCGACCGGCGCTGCATCGAGGAACTCGGCATTCCCGGAGCGGTCCTCATGAACAATGCCGGCACGGCCGTGTTTCGCGAGATCCCCGGCGGCCCCGTCGGGATCGTCTGCGGCAAAGGCAACAACGGCGGCGACGGCTTCGTCGTTGCGCGGCTGTCCCTCGTGGCCGGATTTCGCACGCGCGTCATACTCGTCGGCGAGGCATCGGATGTCAAAGGAGACGCTCGCCTATTCCTCGACGCCTACCATCGCCTCGGGGGGGAAGTGGACTCCATTTCCGACCCGGATTCTGCTGCTCGAGCCGTTGCGTCTTTGGCCGGCTGCGCATACCTTGTCGACGCCCTTCTGGGCACGGGCTTTCGCGGCGAAGTCCGCGGGGCCGTTCGCGCGGCCATCGAAGCATGGCCCGATATTGCGACCGTGGCCGTCGACGTTCCTTCCGGTCTCGACGCCGACACTGGAGACACCGCGGGGCCCTGCATTCGTGCGGATGCGACGGTAACCTTCCAATTTGCCAAGCGCGGCTTCGACAACCCGAACGCGCAACCGTACCTTGGCCGCCTGGTTGTGGCGGATATCGGCATCCCGCCGGTCTGCGCCGACGACGAGTCCTGGGAACGGCTGCGGAAAAGTCCCGCTTGGACCACGCGAGACGTACCGTGAGAACCTTTATTGCCATCGAATTGCCGCAGCCGGTGCAGGATAGTCTGGCGGCGCTTATCGAACGCCTGCGCGGGTCCCGCGCGCGGGTGACCTGGGTGAAGCCGGAGAACATGCACCTCACCCTGCGTTTCCTGGGCAACATGGAGCCCGACCCCCTCGACCGCCTGCGTGCAAACCTGGAAGTGGCCCTTCACGACACACGTTCGTTCGCTCTTCGCGTTCAAGGCCTTGGCGCTTTCCCGAACGCCAGGCGCCCCAGCGTGCTCTGGGCGGGCGTGGAGTCGGACGATGGCGAACTTGGCCGCGTCCACGCCATAGCCGAGCGCGCCGCGCAGTCCATTGGTCTCGCGCCCGAGACAAAAGCCTTTCACCCGCACCTGACCCTGGCGCGCGTCAAGAATCCCGCCGAGGCGGCCGCGGTCATGCCCTTCTGGGAGCGTGAGCAAGGATTCGAAGGCGGATCTTTCCCGGTCAACCGTGTTATCCTGTTCTCCAGTACGTTGACCCCGCGTGGCCCCGTCCATCGGCCGATCCAGGAGTTTCCGTTCCAATGATACTGGCGCAGAACCTCGTATACTCGCTGCTCACCCTGTACATGATGCTGATCCTCACGCGTTGGCTTGGGGGGTGGCTGGGCCTGGAAGTCGAGTTCGGCCGGCTGCGGTGGATCCACAAGTCCACCGAACCGTTGATTAACTTTCTTCGCAAGCGCCTTCCGCACATGGGGCCCGTTGATTTCGGCCCCATCGCGGCCTTGCTGCTGGTGTGGCTGGTTCGCGTGATTGTCACCCAGCGTTAGGGGGGGCCGTGGCGGAAAACGAAGAGAAACCTGGCGATTCTCCCTTCCTGGCCGACGCGGACAGTCCGTACTGGGCAAAGGTCCGGGCGATAATGGTCGAAACCCAGATGCGGGCCCGCGGCATCGAGTCCTCGCGCGTTCTCGAGGCCATGCGGCACGTGCCGCGGCACGTGTTCGTCCCGCCCAACCTGCGCGCCTCCGCGTACGACGATCGCCCCCTCGACATCGGTCACGGCCAGACCATTTCGCAGCCTTACATGGTCGCCCACATGACCGAGGAACTGCGCCTTTCACCGACGGACAAGGTACTCGAGATCGGCGCCGGCTCGGGCTACCAGGCGGCCGTGCTTTCGATGCTCGCACGCCAAGTGGTAACCGTCGAACGATTTGAGCCGCTCGCCAAGGCGGCCGCAGCGCGCCTCCGGTCGCTCGGGGTCACCAACGTGAGCGTGGAAGTGGGGGACGGCACCCTCGGCTGGCCCTCTCGCGCTCCGTACGACGCCATTCTCGTGGCCGCCGCCGCGCCGCACCTGCCGGCGGCGCTGATGGAGCAACTGGCCATTGGCGGGCGCCTGGTATGCCCCGTGGGAGGCCGTGAAGGCCAGATACTGACGCGCATAACCCGGCGTGAGGAAAGTTACCATGCGGAAGAAGGAATCATGTGCATGTTTGTGCCGCTGATAGGGGAGCAGGGATGGCCTCAGCAATAGCGCCGCCGGTTCTGAATTTGAACGGAGTCACCTTCCGGCGCAACGACCGGGAAATCCTGTCGGACGTATCCTGGCGCATCGAGCCGGGCGAACACTGGGCGCTGCTGGGCGCCAACGGTTCCGGTAAGACCACGCTCCTCAAGGTCATTAACGGTTACGAATGGGCCACCCGCGGCACGGTCGAGGTGCTGGGGCGGCGCTTCGGCTCCTGCAACGTCCCCCAATTACGCAAGAGCATCGGCTGGGTAAGCTCCGCCCTTCAGCAGCGGCTTCCCTTGGGCGACACGGCGCTGCGGATAGTGGATTCGGGATACGAGGCATCGCTGGGGGTATACCGCACGTTTACGGAGGAAGAAATAGACCGGGCGAAGGCCGCGTTGGCGTTGGTAAGCGGAGCCAGCATTGCCGACCGCATCTACGGCACCCTCTCACAAGGCGAACAGCAAAGGGTGTTGATAGCGCGCGCCTTGGTAAACGGTCCCAGGCTCTTGATATTGGACGAACCTTGTGCCGGGTTGGACCCGGTCGCGGCGCGCCAGTTTTTGGATGATCTGTCGGCGCTGGCCGCACGCCCGGAGGCGCCGACAGTCATCTTCGTTACACATCATATCCAGGAAATTGCCCCGTGGATCGAGCGCGTGCTGCTTCTGAAGAGCGGCAGGGTTTCGGCTCGCGGAGAAACCGCGAAAGTACTAACCGGCCCCAATCTAAGCGCCGCGCTCGATAGCAACTGTCGAGTCGACTTTGACGGAGCACATTACTGGCTCCGGCTTCAGCCGCAAACGACCCGCCAAGCCGCCGTCGAAGGCGCCTGAGCCACACGGCAAAAAGCGATAACCCTGCGGATTCGACTGATATTCAGGTCGAACTCAGGTCATCCGCTTTCTATTTCTTGCCCTTCTTGCCCACTTCGTAGGGGCTCGAGCCGGACTCGATGGTTTCGCTGACGATGCTCTTGACCTCGGAGGCCGTAAGTCCCGCTGCGATGCACTCCGCGACGGCATCTTTCAGATGGCTGCGCACCATCAGTCGCGTGACATCCTTCGAGAGCTTCGGCGCCTTCTCGGAAACCGTTACCCCGACGCCCCGGCGCGTGTGCACCAGTTGCAGCAGTTCGAGGTCCCGATACGCCTTCGTCACCGTATTCGGGTTCACGTTCAGAATGGACGACATTTCGCGAACCGAGGGAAGCGTGTCGCCGGGCTTTAGCCGGCCCGACGCGATCGCGAATTGCACCTGGTTCTCGATCTGAACGTACACGGCGATGGGGCTGTCGAGATTGACCGAGAAGCTGAGTCCGTTGGTTGTTCCTGCCATCTTTCGAGGTCCTTCTTGTCCAGTTTGCGCTGCTTTACTTCCTGCCACTATTGAAAAAAGCGTACTCTCGGGATGCCCCCGCCCTTGGGTGGAGTCCCGCCTCGAGAGTTAGACCAGCAAACCGAGGATAAGGTTCCTAGATTTACTCTTTACTCCCCTCGGGGCAGGACGCATAACCCGCAAACCCGCTTATTCCGTCTCTATCCTATCACGAAACGTATGCATCGTGAAAGTACTAACATCAAAGTTTCTGAAATATATTCCTCATACACCAAACTGCCGTTGCGGGATCCACCGCGAAACCGCGAAGAAGCGCCAATACCCGGTCTGGCGGCGGAGGTAAGCGCCCCTGCAAGAGTGGGGCGAAGCCGCCTGATGCGCCGGATGGCCGTTTGACACTTCGGAAAATACACCTATACTTTGCCTGAAGGAACACCTATAGTCAAATACTACCCAGCTATAGTCTTACCAACCGCCCCTTGAGGAAGCATGCAAGCGTGTCCAAGTGTTATGGAAACAATTGTTTTTCACGGAATATACATTACATTTTAAGGGCGAGGCGAGAAAGCTGCGGGACTTCGAGTAGAATTACCCCTGCACAGCACCTGGCCAATTCAAGTCGAGGAGACCGATGGAAGAGTACATCACTGTAGAACGCGCCGATTCCATTTTGGAAGCGGCTGTGGCGCCCTACCCCGAGGAAGACGTTCCATTATCACAAGCCCACGGCCGCGTGTTGCGTACCGCCGTGTATGCCGACCGCCCCTATCCCCCCTTTAACCGGGTAACCATGGACGGAATTGCGTTCCGGCTTGGATCATTCGAGACCGGCAGGCGGCGTTTTCCTATTGAAACCACGGTCCGGGCGGGGGAAATGCCCCTGCCGTTGCGCGATCCCGACGCCTGCATCGAAGTCATGACCGGCGCGCCCCTGCCAAAGGGCTGCGACTGCGTGGTGCCGGTCGAGCGCCTGATAAAGCGCGAAGCAGAGGCCGAGGTTACAGAGGGAACCGAGGCGCGGCACATGCAGAATATCCACCCCCAGGGGTCAGACTTCCGGGCGGGAGACCTGTTGCTTTCCGGAGGGCTTCGTCTGAGCGCTCCCGCCATCGCCGTGGCGGCCTCGGTGGGGTGTGCGACGCTGCGCGTTAGCAGGCTCCCGAGGATAGCGGTGATAGCAACAGGCGACGAACTGGCGGACGTGGAAGAGTCGCCCATCGCCCCTCACAGGATTCGCCGCTCGAACGACTACGCCATCGCGGCGGCTTTGCGCACAAGGGGCTATGCCCACGTGGACACCCACTGGGCGCGTGACGATGAAGCTGCCCTGCGCGACCTCGTCGACGCGCTCGTTGACTGTTCCGACGCGGTCGTATTGACCGGGGGCGTGTCCATGGGGGCATTTGACTATGTTCCGCGCGTGTTGCATGCTGTGGGTGTGAAGGCACTGTTCCATAAGGTGAAACAACGTCCGGGAAAACCCATTTTGTTTGGCCCCGGCATGCGCGGACAGGCCGTTTTCGCTTTGCCGGGAAACCCTGCGTCCGCGTTGGTATGTCTATACCGGTACGTGCTGCCAAGCTTAGACCGTGCTTCGGGCGCACGGCCGGCGACCGACGAATGGGTCATTCTGGAACGCGACTACGATTCGCGGACGGATCTCACGTGTTTTCTGCCCGTAAGAGCGGCCGTAGACCGGTCGGGCCGCTTGATGGCCGAGCCACGGCCCGGCAATACGTCCGGGGACTTTGCCACCCTGGCCGCGACCGACGGCTTCGTGGAACTGGCCGCCGAACAACAGAAGTATCCGGCAGGACATACGGCGCGACTTATCCGCTGGAGTGTATAAAGCATGGCTGATACGAGCGGATTGCCCGATTCGCTGGGCCGTCCGATGCGCGATCTGCGCATTTCGGTAATCGACAAATGCAACCTCCGTTGCACCTACTGTATGCCCGCCGAGGTGTATCCCGAGCACTATGCCTTCCTGAATCCGCAAGAACGGTTGTCCTTTGACGAAATTGTCCGCCTGGCAACCCTCTTTGTGGGGCTCGGCGTGCAGAAGATCCGGCTCACCGGCGGCGAACCCCTTCTCCGGCGCGATCTCCACACGCTGGTGGCGCGCCTGGCGCCCCTGGAAGGCGTGGTCGACCTTGCCCTTACTACCAACGGACTTCGCCTCGCGGCGCAGGCCGAGGCCCTCAAAACGGCCGGGCTTCACCGCGTAACCGTCAGCCTGGATAGCCTGGACGACGAGGTTTTTGGCCGCATGAACGGCAAGGGCCAGGGCGTGCGGCCGGTTCTTGCAGGCATCGCGAAAGCCGAAGAGGTGGGATTGTCTCCCATCAAGCTGAACGTGGTGGTCCAGCGTGGAACCAACGACCACCTGCTCATGGATTTGGTCGAGCATTTTCGCGGTACCGGGCACGTGCCGCGCTTTATCGAATACATGGACGTGGGCAACCGGAACGGTTGGGAGCCGACCGTGGTGGTGCCGTCGCGCGAGTTGCTGCACCGAATCCACGAGCGGTACCCCGTGCGTCCGCTCGAGGCCAATTACACGGGCGAGGTGGCGGAGCGGTATGCGTTTCTGGACGGCGGAGGTGAAATCGGCTTTATCTCCTCGGTTAGCCAGCCGTTTTGCGGAACCTGCGCACGCGCCAGGCTTTCGCCCGACGGTAAACTGTTTACCTGTTTGTTCGCCCGCGAAGGGTTTGACCTGCGGGAGCCCATGCGCGCGGGCGCCACGGACGAGCAACTCTGTGCTATGATTGTTCATGTATGGAAGGCGCGCAGCGACCGTTATTCGGAAATTCGCGGCGCGCTGCGGGCGGGCGGGGTGCCACCGCAAAAGATCGAGATGTACCAGATTGGCGGCTGACAAGAGCGCGCGAGAGCATCAGACGGAAGGTTCAGCACACATGTCCCTTGAAAAAAGGGCTTCTGAAGAACGAAAGCGCACGCAGAGTCGTCCCGATCCCGCTGGCGGCGGATCCGTGCCCGCGCTGTCGCACGTGGGCGCCGACGGGCGCGCGGCCATGGTCAACGTGGCCTCCAAGACCGCTACCCGCCGCACCTCGCATGCTCGGGCCATCGTTACGATGCCGCCCGAAGTGGCGGAGCGGTTTTCCGGCGGGGACATCCAAAGCAAAAAGGGACCGGTTTTTCAGACCGCCATTCTGGCCGGTGTCATGGCCGCCAAACGC
>JAVEWL010000264.1:0-7304 GCA_034004565.1 FCB group bacterium
CCACGCGGCG
The DNA here is from genome assembly GCA_034004565.1 of FCB group bacterium. Lineage (GTDB taxonomy): Bacteria > Hydrogenedentota > Hydrogenedentia > Hydrogenedentales > SLHB01 > JAVEWL01. The sequence goes on from JAVEWL010000264.1 coordinate 11, forward strand.
CAGCGTAAGCAGGTTGCGCTTGACGCGCTGTATGCGCGATACCGTGCGGGGCGTCGCGTTCTCCAGCACCTCGTTCTCGAGCTTGTCCAGCTCGTGACTATACACATCGAGCACCGGAAAGTACGCGTCGATGACACCGTCCAGAATACCGTAGGCCAGGTAGTCCGCGCCCAGCGTGCGCACGCGACCGAGGCCACGGCGGATGCGGTCGCGCAGGGGGTTCAGGCAATCGCCGCCCGGCGTGCTCTGAAACGTGAGTACGAAATTGGTTCCCAGAAAGATGCTGAGCTGCTCGCTCTCGATGTGCATGTTCATGTAAATCATGCGCGCCACGATGAAGAGGTGGTCGGTGTACTCGTCCACCTTCGGGCGTTGATGAACATTGACCACGTCCTCGAGTGCCAGCCCGTGAAGATCAAAGACGTCGCCAAGCTTCTGGAGGACGGTGGCGTCGCCCAGCCCCTCGACATTCACCCAGGTCACGGGCCAGGCGGGCAGGATTTCGCAGAGCTCTTGCGGGTCTTCCACCGTGCGCTCGATGCATCCGCCGGGGCCATAGGCAAGCACCTGGATCGTGGGCTTGGGCGCGGTGGGGTCGACGTGCAGCGTGCCCGGCACAGCCCCGGGCGCACTCTGCCGTTTCCACATACTCCGGGCCGATTTGGGCAACGAAATCGGTAAACGCATGACTTGCCTCCACTGCGGGCCAGTGTAGCAGAAGAGCCGACGCGCAGAAGAATAGGCTTTATGGGTCCTATGGGCCTAATGGGTCATATGGGTGCCCCATCTGGCCTATAAGGCTCATAGGACCCATAAGACTCATCGCCCTCTCTTCAAGAGCCCGCCCCAACCGGCACCACCAACTCCACCAGGATCGGCAAATGGTCCGACCCGATTCCCGGCAAAGTCTGGAATCGTCGCACGACGATTGCAGGGCTTGCGAGGCAATGGTCCAGCGGAATCAGGCAGGGCGCGTACTGGGCGGGCCAGGTGCCCTGGGTGCCGAAGCCCCGGCGGGCATCCTTGAGCCCGGAACGGCTGAGCGTGTCCGCAAAGATCGGCGACCAGGGGGCCGCGTTGAAGTCGCCGCACACTACGATGGGCTCGGCGGACTTCCGTGCGTGTTTCGCGGCGGCGTGCAACTGGGCGTCACGGGTGCGAGCCATGGCCGCTTCGCCGGGCGGAAACGCGTGTACGGCCATGAGGTTTACGGGGTGTCCCGCCACCTTCACCTGCGCCAACAACGCGGGAACGTGGGATCCGCCCAGATCGAGGAGTTCCTGACTCGTAAAGGGCAGACGGCTGATCATGGCGATGCCGAAGTTGTCGTGCCGCAGCTTGTGCGTGACATAGGGGTAGTCGTTTCGCAGGCTGGCGATCGCGCGGAACCAGACGTAATCCACCTCGAGCAGCACGACGACGTCGGGTTTCTGTGCGCGTATAAGGCTTAGCAACCGCTCGTGTTCCCGGTTCGACGACAGCACGTTTGCGGTGAGCATGCGAAGGTTGGGCGCCGCCGTGGTCCGTTCGGGCGGAACATAGTACGGAGCGACGTGCGCCAGGTTAACGACCGCGACCGCCAGGCCCAGCGCCGCCCAACGCCAGGACCTCGCCATCAGCAGGTACGCGGTGAGGACAAGCGCCGCGACCGCGTACAGCCCACGGAAATGGGTAAGCAACTCGGGCAGGAAATGGAGTCTTCCGAGGTAGGCCGCGAGGGTGGCGCCGGCCACGAGCACGAGCAGGAGCGCAACCTTATCGGTGATCCATGCCGTGATGGAACGCTTTGGCGCGGTGGCGGTGCTTTCGTTTTGGTCCACGGTGTTTTCCCCTGTTGCATGCGCTATGCCTGCCGGGCGATGCTATAGGAAGGCGGAAGAAGGACGCAACCTTGGAGGAGACGACGATGCGTGTGGTTCACGTGCATGTGACGGTAAAGCCCGATAAGGTCGAGGCCTTTCTTGACGCGACCCTCGAAAATGCCCGGAACAGCCTGCGGGAGCCGGGCGTGGCGCGGTTCGACGTGCTTCAGCAGGCCGAGGACCCGGCGAAGTTCATCCTGGTGGAGGCCTACCGCACGCCGGAAGCCCCCGCGCAGCATAAGGAAACCGCGCATTACCAGCACTGGCGCGACACGGTGGCGCCCATGATGGCCGAGCCCCGAAGCGCGGTTGTGTACGAGAACCGCTTTCCGGAAGACCGGGAATACGGGCAGGCCGGTTAACCATAATGCGAAATTGATACTGGAAATTCGGTGAGCCCCCTGCTATAATCCCGCCGTTCTGTGTGTCCGCACGGCGTGTGCGGCGTGTGAAATGCATATTGTGGGAGGAGGTGAAACTGGATGGCGGACAATTCGAACATTGAAGAACGGGTGAAGCAGATCGTCGTTGAGCGGCTCGATCGCAAGCCCGAAGAGGTCACGCTGGAAGCCCGGTTTATTGACGATCTGGGCGCCGACTCGTTGGACTTGACGGAACTGTTGATGGCGCTCGAAGAAGAGTACAACATCGACATTGACGACGAGGCCAACACGATTCAGACCGTCGGCGACGCCGTCGATTACATCAATTCCAAGCTAGGCTAAATCCGCGCTCTAGCGAGCGCTCCGATATAGAGCTTATCAACGACACCCAGTCCGCACCGGCGGGCTGGGTGTTCAAATCTGGGGAGCTCCGGCGGAGCGGAACCGCCGGTGTCGCATTCGTTGCGATAGCGGCGGCCTTTAACAATCCTCCGGGCCCGAACGGAAGGGTACTATGAGACCAAGAGTAGTAGTTACGGGCATGGGCGTGGTCTCGCCCGTGGGCAACGACATCGAGTCCTATTGGCGGGCGCTGCGAGAAGGCCGCTCCGGAATCCGGGCCATCGATCATTTCGACGCCTCGGAACTGCCTTCCCGCATTGCCGGCATCGCCGAAGACGTCGAGTTGGCGGACATGAGCCGCAAGGATATCATGCGCCGTGACCGTTACGTGATCCTGGCGCTGGGCGCGGCCGACCAGGCCTGGAAGCATTCCGGCCTTGACATTTCGAAGGAGGACCCCTTCCGCTGCGGCGTCGTCATCGGCACCGGCATCGGCGGCCTCTACACCATCCAGGAACAAGTCGGCAAGTTTACCCTCGAAGGCGCCAAGCGCGTATCCCCGCTGATGGTTCCCAAAGTCCTGACGAACATGGCCGCGGGCGAAGTGGGCATCCGGCTTGGGCTGATGGGTCCGAACAAGGCCATTATCACGGCCTGCGCCTCCGGCACGCAGAGCATTGGCGAAGCGGCCAGCATCATCCGCGCGGGCGTGGCCGACATCATGGTGGCCGGCGGGGCGGAGGCGTCGGTGGTGGGCTTTGGCATCGCCGGGTTTGGCGCGATGAAAGCCCTTTCGACGCGCAACGACGACCCCCTGCGCGCGAGCCGTCCGTTCGACCTCGATCGCGACGGGTTCGTGATGGGCGAGGGGGCGGGCCTGCTCGTGCTCGAGTCCGAGGAACACGCCAAGGCGCGCGGCGCCGAGATCTACGCCGAGGTTCTCGGCCACGGCGAAACCTGCGACGCCTACCACGTCACCGCGCCGTCGCCCGACGGCCGCGGCGCCGCGGAAGCCATGAAGGCCGCCCTGCGCGACGCCAGCATGAACCCCGAAGACATCGGCTACTTCAACGCCCACGGCACCAGCACGAAGTACAACGAAATTGGCGAGGCGAAGGCTTTGGCGCTGGTTTTCGGGCAGGATACGATGCCGCCCGTGAGTTCGACGAAATCCATGACCGGGCATCTGCTGGGCGCGGCGGGCGCCGTGGAGGCCATCGCGTGCGTGATGTCCATTCGCGACGGCGTGCTGCCTCCGAACATCAACTACGATACGCCCGATCCCGAGTGCATCGTGAACATCATCGCCAACGAGGCGCGCGAAGCCAAGATCAAAGCGGCGATGTCCAACTCGCTGGGCTTTGGCGGGCACAACGCGTCGGTAATCGTAGCCCGTTATGAATAGCGATGAGGTTGAACCTCTAGAACACGATATCGTCGAGGCTCCGGGCGTTCCCACGCGCGACGAGGAGTTGCTCAAGCTCGCGCAGCGGCTTGGCTATACCCTCGATACGCTGCCGTCGCTCGATAAGGCGCTGACGCACGCGTCGTCCGCGTGCCAGTCCGAAGTGCCCGTCGAAGACTATGAATCGCTCGAGTTTCTGGGTGATGCCGCGCTGGGGTTGGCGGTCGCGCACGGGCTGTTCGAGCGCCTTCCGGACCGCTCGCCCGGCGAGTACAGCCGCCTGCGCGCGGGCCTCGTCAACCGGCGCAGCCTCGCGCGGATGGCGCAGCAACTGGACATCGCGCCGGCGATCCGGCTCGGGCGCGGCGAGGAACTCTCGGGCGGCCGTGAGCGATCGTCTCTGCTAGCCGACTGCCTGGAAGCCCTCATCGGCGCCATCTACACGGACCGAGGTTGGGACGAGGTGCGGGAGTTTGTCGAGCACGCGTTCGGCGAGGATCTCGACCGCGCCGGCAAGTCGGACAAGCTCTGGGACTACAAGTCGCGGCTCCAGCACTACTGCCAGGCGCAGCACATGCCCTTGCCGAACTTCGTCGTGGTAACGTCGCGGGGTCCCGATCACCATAAGGTATTCGAGGTCGAAGTGCTCCTTCAAGGCAAGCCCGCGGGGCGCGGTTGCGGTTTGAGCAAGAAGGAAGCCGAGCAGAACGCCGCCCGCGCGGCTCTTGAAAACGAGGGGCAATTCCCCAAAGAAGACTCCGAAAGCGAAACCCTGTCCGAATCCTGAAAAGGAGGCCGTCATGCGGTGGATTGGTGCGATCCTGTTGGCGTTCGGCATTGAGGGGATGGCCTTCGCGGCGCCCACGGTCACGGTTCAGGCCGAGGAGGCGGTCTACCAGATCATTCCGCCGAACAACGGCTCCGGCCCCTTGTGGAGCTTCGGGTGCAGCCCGATCGCCCGCTTGGGGCAGGACGTGATCGTCGCCCAGATGGAAACGGGCGAGGGCGTGCCCCGGTTGTGCAACACCCGCTGGCGCCTGCTGCGCCGCACCGATAAGGGCTGGGAGGTCATCAACGAGGCCGAGGGCTATCGCCAGCGCGAGCCGGCGTTGCTGGGTGTGCTCGACGAGACTTCGCTCCTCCTCAATGTAAACGATTCGATCATGCCTCCGGGTACGGAGTACGGCCCCTGCAAGCCGTACGTGATGAAGTTCACGCTCGCGGAGCCCAAGGCCACCGTGCCGCTGATGCCCACGTGGGTGGGCGAGCCGCATTTCACGGACCATTCGTACCGCGGCTTTGCGGTGGACTCCGAACGCCACGAACTTCTCATGCTCAACATCGACGCGACGACGAGCGTCGAGAACTGGTGCTGGATGAACGCCGCGGGCGAGACGCTGCGCAACGGCGGGATCTCGTTTCCAATTCGCTCGTGCTACCCGCAGGTGGCGCTCAAGAACGGCGCCGCGTACGTGCTGGCCATTAGCGATATCGTGGAACCGGTGAAGGAATGGGCCGAGTTCAAGTTCGACCAGACGAAGCAGAAGTGGGACTATGTGTTCCGCATTCTGTATTTCACGTATACGCCCGACATCAAGACGCAGGACTTCGTTGCGCCTATCGAGATCGCCAATGTCGATGCGACCGCGGGCGCGATCAGCAACCAAGACCTGTGGATTGCGGCGGACGGCAGCGCGCATATCCTGTACACGCAGCGCGAAGTGCAGACGGCGCTACTGCGCGACAAATTCTTTCCGGGTAGATCCATTCTGCCTTCGCTTCACCTCGCGGTGGTGAAGGACGGGAAGATCGTGGAGCGCAAGACACTGCACACCGGCGTCGAAGGGGAAGAGGCCGGTTGGGCACGCTTCCACGAGACGCCGAGCGGGTCGGTGTACGCGCTGGTGTCGTTCAGCGGCAACAAGCCGCGCAACGAGCTTGTGCGCGTCTATCCCGCGCCGGAGACGTTCGAGTTTATTCCGGTACCGCTCAAGGCGCCATTTGGCAGCTACCTCCTGCCCAACACCCGCGCGGGGAACAAGCCATCGAACAGTATCGACCTGATTGGCAATGCCGACGGATCTGAAGCTATCAGCTACGCGCAACTGACGATTCAGGAGTAGCGATTTTTCTGCAATTTTTGTGGCACCCCCGAGTTATACGAAGGCTCGGGGGTGCTTTTTCATGTAACCCCGAATTCCCATTCGGGATCTTTGCTTTTTCTTCGAAGCGCTTTCCTCAAGCCAAGGACAAAGACCCCGAATGGGAATTCGGGGTTACATGAAGATCCCCCTCTATATATACGCGCGGTTTGGCTGGTGAAAATGGGGATATGGGTTTGGTGTGGGAGGAGTTAGGGCGCGGATTTTTGGGAGGCGAGCGGAGCGAATATGTTTTTTCCGAAACGAATGGTGTTTGGTGGACTTAAGTAAGAATATTGCTAACTCGTTGAGACGTAGATGCGTTCGCGCCAGGAGGCGGCGGTGGAATTGGAGATGGCGAAGCCGAGACGTTGGCGGCCGGGGATGTTGAGCCAGAAGGCGGTCTTTCCAATGAGGAGCTTGCCGTTGAACCAGCGGGCCTCGCGGATGGCGGTGATGTCGGCTGGGGAGATGGTGACTGAGGTTCCGGCGAGGGGGCGCAATTCGAGTTGGCCGTTGCGGTAGGAGACGACGCCGGGGGATTGGATAATGCCGTCGACCATCAGGCAGGGCTGGGATTCGGCGGCGTCTTTTTGTGCGGCTGCCTTGAGGCGCTTTATGCGCCTTCCGATGGCATCGAAGACGAGAATGGGGATGGCGAGACTGTAGAAGGCGACGTACGTTGCGACAAGGCCCGGTTTCACGTCGAAGATGCGAAATACCAGCTCTACGAAGATGGGCAGACAGAGCAAGAGCAGGTAGACGAGCCAGGGCAGGGGTGCTTCCCAGGGCCAGCGTTCGCGGAGCGGTGCTTCGGGCATCTGAGGTATCCCCCGTTGGTATAAGGCTGGTGTTATGGTAAACGCTTGGGCCTTTGGTTGCAATGTGGGTGGGAAAGGAATTTGATGGGGGCGAAAGCGGGGACAGTTTCCACTTTTGGTTTTCGGGGCTGGTTGACTGTGGGGGCGGAAGCGAAGTTGGGGGCTCCGCAGGAAGTTCAAGCCTTGCCAAAAGTGGAACAGTCCCGAATGGCGCTAACTTAAGGCGCAAGTAGTTCTATTTGTTTCGGTTGCGTTTCTGGACGCCTGTTGTGGTCGCCTCGATGATTTGTCTGGACAGGTCGCGCATCTGGGTGAGCACCAATTCGAGCTTTCGGTTATT
>JAVEWL010000265.1:0-7302 GCA_034004565.1 FCB group bacterium
GCCGGTGAACCAGATGACCACGGCTTTGTGGCCGTTCAGGCGCTCGCGGTCTTCCTTGACGATATCGGCGTGATGCCAGGTAATGTTCTTGCTCTTAATCTGTTCGGACATGTCCAACCTCCGCTCGGGGTAAAGTGCTAACCGGAATGCAAGGAGGAGAGTATACCTTCCGCATTCAATCAGTTCAAAGTTGGTCATGTAACGCCGAATTGAGACGGTGTATTTCGGGTGGAACGGTGGACGAGGTGGAAGGCTTGAAAAGCTCCGCGGGCAATCCTAAGATGGCGCGTCTTTACCTTTCTCCAACCGAGGACCTGCTTTGAACGTTGTATTCCTCGTCATCGACACCTTGCGCGCCGATCATCTCGGCTGCTACGGCTACGGCCGCAACACATCGCCGAATATTAACGCGCTGGCGGCGCAGAGCGTCGTGTTCGAAAACCATATTTCGCCTGCCATTCCGACGCACCCGGCGTTTGTGACCATGAATACGGGGCAGTTTTCGATTACGCACGGGGTGGTGGCGCACGGGGGGCACAACGAATTGCGGCGCACGTCGCCCTGGATGCCCGCGTCGTTCCAGCGCAGGAACTACAACACCTGCGCTGTCGACAATCTCGCGGACTGGAGCGCGGGATTTCGTCGCGGGTTCGAGTTCTACATCGATCCGACGCAACGGCATGTGCTGGGCCTGAAATGTACAAACCGCGACATCAATAAGCGGGCGATTCCCTGGCTGCGGCAGCAGGGAAAAGAGCCCTTCTACCTGTTTGTTCACTATTGGGATCCCCACACACCGTACATGCCGCCGCGCGCATACCGAAAACTGTTTTATCAGGGCGACCCTTGCGACCCGGCCAACACCGCGATGGCGCATATGACGGAACATCCGCTCGGGCGAATGTGGCGGGACACGTGGTTCAACAAGCTGGGCGAGTGCATTACGGACCCCGAGTACATCGTGAGCCTCTACGACAGCGAGATCCGGTTTGTGGACGAGGGCGTGGGGCAGTTGCTGAAGGCACTCGACGAGACGGGGCACGCCGACGACACGCTGGTGGTCGTAACGGGGGACCACGGCGAGTTGATGTACCGGCACGGGGTGTTCTTCGATCACCACGGGCTCTACGACGGGAACCTGCACGTGCCGCTTATCGTGCGGCATCCGGGGATAGGCTCGCGGCGTGTGTCGCAGATGAGCGCGCACGTGGACATTGCGCCGACGCTGCTGGATCTGTGCGGCGTGGAGGTGCCGGAGGAGATGGAGGGGGTGCCCCTGGGGCCGTGGATGCGCGGGGAGACAGCGGAGCCGGTACGCGAGTTCGTCGTGAGCGAGGAATGCACGTGGCAGATGAAGTGGGCGATCCGCACCGAGCGCCACAAGTTCATCCTGGCGCGTGAGGAGGATTTCTACGGGACGCCGATGCGCGAGTTGTACGACCTTCAGGCGGACCCGGATGAGTTGCGGAACATCGTTGAGGACGAGCCCGCGATCGCCGCGGACCTTGAGCTGCGCTTGGAAGACTGGATTGCGCAGAAGATGGCGCAGAACGGCCTTACCGAAGACCCGCTGCGTGCACACGGGATTACACTGGGGCGCGCGTGGAAGGAAGAGCGCGGGCTGTAGCGGGGGAAAGAGGGCGCTGCCACCAAGAACCACAAGAACAGCCACCACGAATCACACGAATGGAATCCGGGGTTGCGTGTGGCGCTGCGGCCAGCGCTTGCTTTTCATTTTTCCCATACTTCCCATGACTCCCATAACTCCCATGGGAAGTATGGGAGGAATGGGAGTTATGGGAAGTATGGGAAGAACGAAGAGGTTATTAAACCCAAGCAACCCCAGATTCCCATTCGTGCGATTCGTGTCATTTCTGGTGGTTGTTCTTGCGGTTACCGGTTGGGCTAGTTCTCGTAGAAGCGTAAGAGGGCGTTTACATAGGCCTCGGCGAAGTTCTGACGCCATTCGGGGTCGGCGAGGCGCTCGCAGTCGGTGGTGTTGGTGAGGTTAGCCGCCTCGACGAGCACCTTGGTGGGGACAAGGTTGTTCTTGAGGACCGCGGGCACGTAAACCTGGCTCGCGCTCTTGCGAATCTGTGAACGGATGGGATCGCCGTCGAGATGGCGGCGGATTCGTTTCTTGCCGAGTTCATCGAGAAGCACCTCGGCGAAGTTGCGGGAGATGGCTTCGTCGCGGCGGCGCTCGGCGGAGGTGCCTTTGTAGCGTCCACCTTCCTTGGCTTCCTTGTAGCGCGCATAGGTGGGGCCGTCGCAGGAGTAATCCCTGCGCAAGGACGCGCCGGGGATGTAGACCATGGTCCCGCGAGGCTTGCCGTTGTAGAGCGCGTCGCAGTGGAAGCTGGTGAACACGATCTTGCGCGGGTCGACGCCCTGCGCGGTTTCGCGGCGATAAATGCAGTTGGCGAGGCACCAGCGCAGGTTGGCGGAGACATTGGCCTGCGTTTCGCTGTCTTCGCCGTTCTTATAGGGTGGACTCGTCAGCACCTCTTCGTCGGTGTCGTGTATGAAGTTCCGGCGCGTCGTGGGTTGATAGCCCTGATCGGGGTCGATCATGGTGACGTAGACCTTGGCGCGCGTTCTTGCCTCGAGGATGGCTTTTGCGCGGCAGACGATGTCGTAGTTCAACTCGTCTTCGAGCAGGGTCCCGTCGCTGGATTTGGCGCCGTGGTCTCGGCCGCCGTGGCCGGGGTCGAGGATGATGACCGTGCCTTCGAGGTCGTGGGTCGTCACTTGCCCCTTAAGGCGCTGGGCTTCCAGGACGACTTCGTCGAATTCCTTGCGCAGGGGGCTGTCCTTGGGCTGGTACCGCGCGGAGAGCATATCGAGGGGGATCAGGATCTTCTGACCGGGCTTCATGCCGTGCACGTCGAGAATGCCGCTACGCTTTTGAACCACGTCGCACGCCGCCAGCACGTCCACGTTCTCGCGGATGTCGGTGAAGCGCACCACGACGGCCGTGTATAGCGCTTCGCCGAGTTTCAAGGGGTAAACGGCATAGTGCCCCTGTCTGTCCTTCCCGTAAGTAAGTTCGTTGGTGACGGTGTCGAGGGCCTCGAAGGAGGCATCCAGATCGATGAGCGCGTCTTCCGGGTCAATGAGCGTGGTCTGCTGGGAGGGAGGGGCGGGCGCCTCCATGGCGGTTTTCTTCATCGCCGCTTTCAGGAGAGACGCCGGGAAAAGGACGGTCTGTCCCGGCGAAAGCGCGTAGCTTTTCAGGTCGTTGGCCAGTTGGACCTTGCGGAGCGTATCTGTGCTTCCGGTGAGCCATTCGCACAAGGCGCCAAGCCCTTCCGGGTCTGAACCCACAACGTGGTGCCAGCCTTCGTCGTCGACCCGGTCATTCTTGAAAACGGACATCAGTATGTTGCGCTGAGCGTCCGGCTCTATTGACGCGAAGGGGACGATAGCAATGGAACGTCCCTGATATGCCGTCCACTTGGAGTCGTCGGCCAGGTATTTGCTCAGGTACTCCTGGGCGCCTGTTTTTGGGGGGTAGCACTCCAGGTAGAGGTTCTTGCCGTCGTGCAAGACGGCATACGTATTGGGATCGACAGACACGCGAAGGGTCTCTGCAGAGGCAACGGCGGCTGCGCAATTCAGTACGACCAAGCACAGCATACACTTGGCGAACTTATTGATAAGCCCTTCGAGCAACCCGTGCCCCTCCTTGGACCCATGCCCATGACTGCGGCGAAAACTACGTCCTTGGCGGAGCCTGTTTGCGTTTTGGGAAGAGTCGTCGTGCGAACGCCTCAGACGTAACGTCAAGTTTGTACTTTACACAAGGATTTCGATTTTCTCAAGGGCTATATACAAGATATGGTGTTCGTGGTTCCCTGGAGCCAAATGCCGGCCGCTCGCTTGCGGCATCGAGCTACTAGTAATCGCACATTTTTTACTATACTTATGCTGGCTGGGATCGCGCGGTAACGTGGGGATATCGTGTTCAAGGCGGGAAGGAGATCGAGATGTCAGTGAATACACCTGGAGAGCCGAAGCAGTCCAACCCCGGGTTGAGCCGGCGCCAATTCGTGCAACTGGGTGGAGCGGCACTGGCGGCGGGGGCCGCACTGCCTGCTTGCCCCGCCTCGGGCGCACGTCCGCACTTGGGCCTGCCTTCGTGCCGGCCGAATTTCGTCTTCCTTATTACCGACCAAGAGCGGTATCCCCAGTACTGGCCCGACGGCTGGGCGGAAACGAATTTGCCGAGCCGGCAGCGGCTGGCGGAGCGTGGAGTCACGTTCACGAACGCGTTTTGCAGCGCGTCGATGTGTTCCGCGAGCCGGGCGTCGCTGTTTACGAGCCAGTATCCTTCTCAGCACGGCGTGAAGTGCGTGCTGATGGCCAGCGACACGAGCCAGTCGACGCTGCAGCCGCCGCCGGAGCAGCCCAACCTGGCCAGCATGCTGGCGAGCGCGGGCTACGATGTGCAGTACCGGGGCAAATGGCACCTGAGCAAGGACCCGACCGGCACGGCGGACGTGCAAAGCTCCCGCGACTTGGAACGGTACGGGTTCCGCGGCTGGCAGCCGCCCGAGAGCGGGCAGGACGAACTGCCTGCGCATTTCGGCGGCGGCGACACCAATTACGATGCGCAGTATGCGGAGCAGGCTGCGGAGTTTTTGCGGAACGCGCACGCCCTGTCGCCGCAGCCGTTCGCGTTGGTGGTGTGCCTGTCGAACCCGCACGACATCATGGCGCACCCGAGCCTGTGGAACCAGCCGAGCTTTAGCGATACGCCGCCCTGGAACACCAGCAACAACTACGGAAAGGATGCGCCGGGCTGCTTCGATCAGGGGATTTCGCTTCCGCCCGATGCCACACTGCACGAGAATCTGGCCGCCAACTTCAAGCCGGCGTCGCATGCGCAGAGCCTGGCATTGTTTAATGCCCGGCTGGGTGCGTTGGACACAGCGGAATTGCAGCACGACTACGTCAATTTCTACGCGTACCTGCATACGTTGACCGACGGTCACTTCGGCACGATCCTGGATGCGCTGGAATCAAACCCTGCGCTGAACCACAAGACGATTGTGATTCGCCTGGCCGACCACGGTGAGATGGGTCTTTCGCACGGCGGACTGCGTCAGAAGACATTCAACGCGTACGAGGAGACCATTCACGTGCCGCTGGTGATCTCGAACCCTGCGCTATTCAAAGGGCCCGTGCGGTCGGACGCTTTGATTTCGCTGGTGGACATCATGCCGACCATCGCCGCGCTGGCGGACGTGCCGGACCGGGACACCTACGACTTCAAGGGACGCGATTTTTCGGGCGTAATTCAGGATGCCGTCGACAATCCCGGAAACCCCACGGCCGCGGTGCAGGATGCGGTTTTGTTCACCACCGACGAAGTCGCGCAGCAGGTCGTGGAACAGCCGTATCATGTGCGGTGTCTTCGCGAGAGAGACTGGAAGTTCGTAATGAACTTCGATCCCGTGGGCGGGCGCCCTCCTCAATTCGAGTTGTATGATCTCATCAACGATCCGATGGAACTGCAGAACCGGGCGCATCCCGACGCGCCGTACTACGACGAAGCAAAGACGAACGAAATGAAGGACAAGCTGGCCAACAAGCTTGCGGAGATCGGCGAAGCATAGACCCGCTGTCCGCCCAAGTGGAGACAGCAAGGTCCCGCGTAACGCTGACCTCCACGCCGGCCCTTTTGTCTTCAAGACCGGCTTGGAGGTCAGCGTTACGCGGGACCTCTAAACGACGGGAGCCGGACTGTTTCCAGTCCGGCTCCGGATTCTGTCTTATCTGAAGCTTGTTTAGGGTTGCGTGACGACGAAGTTCACGAGCAACTGGACGTCTCGCGCGTTAACGACAAAGTCGCCGTCCACGTCGGCGTTCAAGCTGCGCGGGCCAAGGCCGAGGACGGAGTTCACGACGATCTGAAGGTCGACGGCGTTCGACTTGCCGTCTCCATTAATATCCGTCTTACTGTCGGGCAGGATGGTGACCTCGGGCGATTCATAGGTGATGCCTTTGAGGCCGTCGAAGCTGACCGGAGTCACCAGCGCCTTCCATCTCTGGCCCGGCAAAGTGTATTGGGCCGGCACCTCGAGGCGGTTCGTAAGACCCAGCATCATCACGCCGTTTCTCAGCCAGACAATATCGGTATTGCCTTCCGGCACGAATTCCTCCTGCTGGTACTCGTAGAGCAGCCGCATGGTTTGACCGTCTTGCGGAGCCAGGGGGATAATGCTTGGGGTAGTGGCCAGCGTGGGCGCGACGGCGGTATTGCCCACGACTACGCGAATATCCTGGCTGGCAACTTTTCCGCCCAGGGTGAACATGCCGCGAAACACGTGGAAACCGGCTTGGGCCAGCGACGGGGTCCAATGGAAGGTGGCGGAGCGGGTGGCGGCGCCGCTCGCCGGGGTGACGCTCGCGCCCGTGGGCAGGTCTACGGGTTCTCCCAACGCGCCCACCTTCGAGAATGTGAACACGGGATTTTGTCCGTCCGCGGCATTCGCGATCATCGAGAAATCGATCGTGCCTCGTTCGTCAGCGAAGACCGGCGCCACGGGTTCCATGATAACGGAACTTTCCTGTCCGTCAGGCATGGTCGACAGGTCGGACTCGTTCACCTTACCGGTGGCGGGATCGTACGGAATACCGTTGCCGTCGGAGAGCCCGACGATGGCGTTGCCGGCGTTGACTTCGAGCCAGGTAATCCGGATGCGACCGTTGTAATACAATTCAAGCTGGACCGTGTTGCCGCGGTTTGAGGTGAATTCGGGTACCCGCTCAAAGGTCAGTACAAAGCGATCGTCCAAGTCTTTGAACCAGACAACGCCGCCGCTGGGGGGGGAGAGGTCGCTGAACAGGAACGAAATCTTCGGGAACGAGAAATGCGATTCCATCGAGGGGAACAAGAATGAGTACAGTGATGAGGCGCGCACCTGGTCCGCCATGTCTGTTGCGGTGGCAATATAGCCGTTGGGCGCGAGGGCAATCGTACGCTCGTCGGTGCCGAAGAAGGGCAGCGGCGCCCTGAGGCTGTACGTGTAGTAGATGTCCTCGAGCGGCTTGATGAAGGTCGCGTCCTCGGAACCGATCGGCAACGAGTAAACGTCGCGTTCCAGTGTGACGATGTAATTTTCGTAATTCCAATACCCGGTGGTCTCACCGGAGGCATTCGCCTTGGTGAGATCGAGCACGGGGTCGATCGTCATTTGGCTGTAAGCCAGGTCGAGCGCGTTTCCACGGTTCTTTACAAAAGCCTGGCTGAGATAATCAGCCTCGCCGCGACCGACGACGACGCGCGCGAAGTCG
>JAVEWL010000266.1:0-7297 GCA_034004565.1 FCB group bacterium
ACAACGGCGTGGTCTTCGGCGGTGAGGTAGAAGAGTTCGTAGACGAGGTGGTCGCTCTCGTCGTCCGTGGCGGTGACTTGGCGCTGCAACAGCCTGCGCTCGTGGTCTGTGTTTGCCGCTTGTAGTTGCTTGTGCAGGTCGAGCGTCCGTTGCACCATTTGCTTGCAGCGTTTCTTGGTGGCGGATTCGACGTACTTGTCGAGGGCGCCTTTCTGGATGGCTTGCGGGGAGAAGAGCGAGGCGATTTCTCCCCAGCGGTCGGCGTATTGCGTGTAGGGAATATAGAGCACGCGGGCGGCGGAGGCTTTGTCGCCCGGTGCGGGCTTGATGCGCGTGTCGTAGACGATGAATTCCTCGAAATCGCTCAGGAGGGAGACGGGGAGCTTGGCCGTCCAGGCGTAGCGCCGGAGCTGGTAGGCGGACGTGGGGTTTTCTTTGAGGTTGACGGACGGTTTCTTCGCTTCCAGGAAGAAGAGGCGCCGTCCGCCGAGGCGAAACGAGTAGTCGGGGGCCTTCACCACGCCGCCAATGCGAATGCTGTCCTCGTGAACCACTTGGCGGAACTGTTCCGAGTAGTTCTGCGCGTTGTCGACGTCCCAGCCCAGCGCCCCGAAGAGGGGATTGAGGAATTCGCAGCGGAGTTGGGTTTCATTGTAGGCGGGCGACATGTAGTAGTCGCGATGCTCATCAAACCGCTCGACCAGATCAAGTACCGCCCGTGGTGCTTCCATTGCTTCCCCCAGTCGCCGTCCGATGCCTGCCGATCCGTTGTGGCTTTTTGCGCGCATGACCTGTTTGATAGTAACGCATTGCCATACGGGCCGCAATGAGGCATGGACTGGGAGTAACGGTATCGGGGAACGCGCGCCGTGGCCGTGACGAGGTGGGGCGCAGAGTCGGGTCCCCTATCGGTCAGACGATAGGCGGCGCGGGGGAGTTGCCGGAGAACCCCGCTGTCGCGCCGTGTGTAGGGCGTGCGGGGGTGTCGGGGCTCTCCTGGAACCATATTTGGTTTCTTCCGCCTTCCTTGGCTTTGTAGAGGCACAGGTCGCTTCGCCTGACGCACGAATCGATGTCTTCGCCGTCGTTGTATACGCTCATGCCGGCGCTGATGGTTGCTTGCACGTCTATTCCATTGCAGGGCGTTGCGCCGGCTTCGACGGCGAGTCTCAATCGTTCCCCGGCGGCAAGGGCGGGGAGCAGTTCGGTTTCCGTGAGCAGAATGAGGAACTCCTCTCCGCCCCACCGCGCGCAGAGGTCTTCCTGGCGCACCTGCTTCATCAGGGCCTGTGCCACGTTGACGAGAACGGCATCGCCGGCGTCGTGGCCGTGGGTGTCGTTGATTTTTTTGAAGTGATCTATGTCGGCCATGCAGATCACGAACGGCCTTTTGGTGCGTTTGGCCCGGTGCAGTTCCCTGTCGATGATTTCCCCCGCCCCCCGGCGATTGAGCAGGCCCGTCAGCGGGTCGGTTCGGGAAACGGTGTCGAGTTCGTCGTTCTTGCGGAGGAGTTCCTGGCGCGCGGAGGCCAACTGCTCGACCATCGAATTGAAGCTTTTCGAGAAGTCGCCCATGAAATCCACGCGCTGCGAGAAGTCGCCGCGGGCAATCTGCTCGGTCTTCCAGGTCAAGTGACGAAGGTTGGCGTGGAGATTCTTGAGGGAGTGCAGCGCGTGCATCCCGCCCCGGGGCGACTCGCAGTCCAGGTCTCCGCGCGAAATGGAGGACGCGAACTTGGCGAGCGTGTTGTATTCGGCGATGAGCACATTCACGTAACACGCGAGTTGCGTCAGTTCGTTCACCGAGGCGTCGAATGGAAGTTCCAGCAGGCTGGGCGTGGTTCCTTCGACAATGCCGCTTACGACCGCGGTCAGGCGGTCCACGTGTTCTTCTTTCACGCTCAACATGCTACGTCGCCCCTATTCCGGGACCGCCCTGGCCTGGAAGCGGCACACGCGGTCGCCTGAGCACCAACAGTCTACACCTTTCACCGTGAAATTCCGGCTCACCACCACTGCCGGGCCTACGCCGGTTCAGGCTTGCATCCGCGTCTTTTTGCGGGATGCAAGCCTGAACGGCTCACACCATAGACGTGCGGATTCAATCTTGATCCGGTCTAAAACTCGGCCAATTCACCGTCATCCAGCGGGATGATCGATTCCGGCTTCTTGGCCGCCCCGTTCCCCTCCGTGTTGGCGTGGGCCTTCCCGTGGCTGGAGGCGAGGTGCCGCGCCGGTGTGCGGCCGGTCGACGCGAATTGTGTCTTCACCGCCGTGTGTTCGGGACTTGCCGAGCGCCCCTTTGGGACGCCGTTGCCGTTTGCGGAGGCGCCGGACACGATGGCGGTCAGTGCGCCCACCATCTCCTTGAGTTCCTTGGCCTGGGCGGACAATTCCTCGCTTGCGGAGGCCGCTTCCTCGGAACTGGCCGCATTGCCCTGGGTGACTTTGTCCATCTGGGCCACGGCGGTATTGATTTGTTCGATGCCTTTCGACTGCTCTTCCGTGGCGGCCGAAACCTCCGTGGCCAACGCAACCACCTTCTGCGCGGCATCGGCGATCTCGTGGAGGTTGGCGGCCACTTCGTTCGATACCGCGACGCCGTTGTCCGCGTTCTTCTGCGCTTGCTCTATGAGGGCGGAGGTGTTCTTCGCGGCCTCGGCGCTACGCTGGGCGAGGTTGCGGACTTCTTCGGCCACGACGGCAAAGCCTTTCCCGGCATCGCCCGCCCGGGCGGCTTCGACGGCGGCGTTCAAGGCGAGCAAGTTGGTCTGGAAGGCAATCTCGTCGATGGTCTTGATGATCTTGGCGGTGTCGTCGGAGGACTTCTTGATGTCTCCAATCGCGGCCGCCATGCGGACCATGCCTTCCCTTCCCTTGTCCGTGGCAATGCGGGCGTTTTCGGCCATGGCACGGGCCTGGTTTGCCCCATCCGCGTTCTGGTTGACCATCGAGGCCATTTCCTCGAGCGAGGCCGAGGTTTCCTCGAGGCTCGATGCCTGTTCGGTGGCGCCCTCGGCCATGGCCTGGCTTGAGGCCGCCACTTGATCGGAAGCGGATTCGACCTGGTCGGAACCGTGCGTCAGCCCCGCGATGACGCCCTTGATGGGTTTCGTGACGGCGCGCGTGATGAAGAAGGCCAGCAAGATGCCGCTGACAATGCCCACGCACAACGCGACGAGCATGACCGTGTTCGACAGGGTGGCCATGTGGGCGCCCTTCCTTGCCGCATCGTCCGCAACGGACCTGTTAAGGTTCACGAGCTTTTCGAGCAGCGCCTGCATGGTGGAACTCGACTCCGCTTCGACCGCCAGAGCCTGGTTGGACATTTGGCCGTACACGGTCTTCGCGCTTTCGGCTTCGGCAAGGATTCCATCGAACAGTTCGAAGGTACTGGCGATTGCCGCCGCCTGTTCTCCTTGAATGAACTGTAGCGCGCCCTCCTTGTCTCCCTTGACGACCAGCTCCTTCACCCCGTGCACGCCGGCATGAAACTTCTCGTGCACAGGCCGGATCTCACCCAGGAGCTTTTGAATGTCGGCGTTTTCCGTCTTGACGGTGCCCAGCCACTTGCCGAAATTACAGGCGGCGGCATCGTCTCCACCCTCGAGTGCCGTGCCGTTCACAATGAGGTTGGTCATTGCCAAGCCCAGCTTATAGTGATCCCCCCGGAATTTTTGGATGCTGGCCTCGAGGGAGCCGGGATCGGGGATATCGAGCGCGTCGAACTCCTTGCTCATGGCGACATACGTTTCGTGGTCTTTCCACCAGGTGTCCCACGCCGGCACAAACTGATTCCACAGTTCGGCCTCTTCGGGCGTCTGAGGCAGGGGTTCGTAGACGCTCCTCGCCTCTTGGACCAATTGTTTCGCTTCGTCCATGCGTGTGTATTGCGCCGCGCGGGCCTCCTTTTCGAGCGAAGTACACAGCAGCGCGTTCTCGGCCGAGCCAATCTCCTTGAATTCCTTATGAACGATCAAGAGGCTCTCGACGCTCGGGAGGCGAACCACTCCAATTTCGTTCACTTGCGCACCCAGACCGCGCAGGCCGTATACTCCCACCGCGCCCAGCCCCATCATAATGGCGATGAGCAAGCCAAAGCCCAATCCCATCTTTACGCCCAAACCCTTATTTCCAAACATGGCCCCTTCTCCTTCACTCTTAGGAATGGACACTGTCATTGTGCCAATCCGGCCTCGCGCGCGGTCGCCGCTTATGCGGGCATTTCCGCTTCCGTCGCTTCCATAACGGAATCCACATCCTGGTCGCTGAGAATCCGATCCGCATCCAGCAGCATGACGACCCTTTGTCCGACCTTGCCCATTCCCAGGATGAAACCGGTTTCAACGCAGCCCCCGAAGGACGGCGGCGGTTCCAACTGTTCCGCGCGGATCTCCAGCACCTCCGAGACTTCGTCCACGATGATGCCCATCGTGACGCGGGCGCCCTCGCGAAGGACCTCCACGACGACGACACAGGTGCGGTCGGTATCCTCACAGGCGTCCCGGCCGAACTTGATCCGGAGGTCCACCACGGGAATGATCTTGCCGCGCAGGTTGATGACGCCCCGAACGAAGGACGGTGTCCGCGGCACGTGGGTCACGTCGATCATTCCGATGATTTCCTGCACCCTGAGGATCGTCAACCCGTAGGTCTCCGCACCCAACTGAAAGGTCAAGTACTTGCCCGCATACGCTTCGGCTTTGGTCTCCGTTTCCGTGAATGTGTCGCTCATGACCGTATCCCCTCTTCAACAGGCACGTTTCCCGCCACTGGGTTCAATTCATTGACACAGCCCCTGTGCGTTGTGAACGCAGCTCGTCGTCTTCGCATCGCGCCAGGAGGCTTTCCTTCAACAATTGCACCACGATCTGCAGCCTTTCCAAGATTGCCGACTGGTCTTGCATGATGTTCAACTCCCTGGCGGGTTTGCCGCCGCATCGCTTGGGTCTAGATTCGTACCGTTGAACCTGGCCTCGATTTCCGCCAACTTCCGGAGGACCGCGGTAAGTTCAAGCAGGCTGTTTTCGCCGTACGTCATCAAGGAGGGATGAATGGTGTGGGCAAGTGCGACGGTATTCGGATGGGTGTCCGGCAAGACGATGGCGACACGAACTTGCCGAAGCGACTTGCGCAGGTCGGTAACCTGTTGAAGGTGGTCCGGGTCGGTCGCCTTGATCACAACGAGTCCAATCGTATCCATGGGTTCGCGCAACCGCGCCGCCAATGCCGGGACGCCGGGCACAACCTCGAGTCGTATCCCCGGGCTCGCGAGGGCCACGGCCTTCAGCAGCTTCCCTCGCGCCTCGTCGGAAGGGGGACAATGAAACACTACATTCATGGACCATGGCCCCTTTCTGTACTATCCTGGCAAATTCCAAACTTCACCCGGCCGGCCGCTGTATTTCTGTTGGCCTTGGAGCAGCAATCGTGCCAAGCACGGGTGCGTAGCCGGAAGCCTTTGGACACGCGTTACTTAGCTGGCAAGGGGGTCTAAAGAGGGGTGAGGCGTTGGTGGGAATTCTCGGGAGCCGTTCCGGCCGGACCGGAATAATTCCGGCGGCGCCGGAAGGACTTTACGGGATAAGGTATGAATCGCGCAGCAAGGCGCCTGTCATAGCATCGCCAAGACATTCAGGCTTTCACAAACCCTCTTGGGATGTCGTAGCGTTTGAGGAGTTCATACAGACGAGAGGCGGACAGGTCGGCAATGCGACAAGCCTCCTGAATGTCGCCCTTGGTGGCGGCCACCAATTCCTGCAGGTAGCGCTTTTCCGCCTCCGCAATGGCGGTGTCCCTTACTGCTTTCATTCGGGGCAATTCATTCGTTTGCGGAAACTCGGGTGGGTCGATGGTTTCGCTCTGTATCGAATTTCGGATCATCTTGACCCGGAGCCCCATCGGCAAGTGCTTTGAGAAGAGGACCGGGTCGTCTCCCGCAACCGCGAAAACACTGTCCAGGATGTGGAGCAGTTCCCGAACATTGCCGGGCCAATCGTAGGAGTCCAACGCGGCAAAGAAGTCGGGGGAGAAACCTTTCGTGGCCACGCCGTAATCCTCGCACAGCTTGTTCATGTGCTCTACGGCCAAGGTCTTGATATCTTCCTTGCGATCCCGCAAAGGTGGAACCTCGACCGAAAGGACCCGCAGCCGAAATAGCAAGTCCTGTCGGAACTGGCCTTCGGCGGCCATCTTATCCAAATCGCGGTTTGTGGCCACGATCAGCCGAAAGTCGCTCGAGAATTCCTGTTGGCCTCCAATGGGACGAATGCGGTGCTCCTGGAGTACGCGAAGAAACGCCTTCTGAAGGTGCACGGGCAACTCGCCAACCTCGTCCAGAAACAGCGTCCCATTGTGCGCCTGCAGGACCAGGCCTTCCCGATCTTTATCCGCACCGGTGAACGCGCCCTTTACGTGGCCGAAGAGGATGCTTTCCACCAGCGAATCCGGCAGGGCGGCACAATCCACAACGACGAAATTGCCGTGTTTGCGGGCGCTGTTCTCGTGGATCGCGGTCGCAAGGAGTTCCTTGCCGGTGCCCGTCTCGCCCGTAATAAGCACACTGGCGTCGCTGTTTGCCGCCTGGGCAGCCGCCTCCAGGCAGCGCTCGAGGCTCGGGGAGACGCCGGTTATACCGCGGCGATCGAACACGCGCGACCTCACGGTGCGCCGTTCCTCCCGGTATTGCAGGGCGCGCACCAGCGGCAATGTCATTTCCTGCCGCGAAAACGACTTGCCGATGTAGTCCCATGCTCCGGACTTGATGGCGAGTTCGGCGCCGTCGGCCTTTCCCGAGCCCGTGATGATAATCACTTCCGGTCTAGAAGGGATTTCGTGAATTCTGGGTAGGATATCGAGCCCATTGCCGTCGGGCAGGTTTACATCAAGATACACGACGTCGTACGAATTCGCCCAGGTGGCAGCCAGGCCCGTTTCACGCGTATGGGCGCTGTCCACCTCATGCCCGAGCCGCTGGATCCACCGCGACAACATGCTGCACAACATCGAATCGTCGTCGATAATTAAGATTCTTGCCATGACGCAGCTATTCCTTCGGAGCTTCTGTTCCTTGAACGGAATTCAGGACACGATGGACAATCTCCGCCAACACGTGCTTTTTGATGGGCTTCTTCATAAACTCGGCGATGCCTTGCGCCTTGACCTGGACTTCGTTTATCTGTTCGCTCAGTCCCGAACAAAGAATTATCGGGCAGGCGGGCCGAAGGCGAATCATTTCGCGGGCCATGTCCAGGCCCGTCAAGTGCGGCATGGTCTGGTCGGTGATCACGAGGTCAAA
>JAVEWL010000267.1:0-7293 GCA_034004565.1 FCB group bacterium
GGCAGGAGGCATACTTCTTCCTCGACGACTCCGGGTTTCCCACCTTCGTCGTCATCTTCGGGGAGGTAGGTGAAGGGGGCTTCCTGTTCGAGGTCGGGCTTGGGTTCGTGGGTGGTGAAGGGGGTCGCGTCTTCGAGTTCTTCGGCGGAGACGGGCTCTTCTTCCTCTTCGTCTTCGAAATCGGTGCCGGCGTCGGGGGCCACGATGGGCGCGGCGACGGAGCCTACGACGGCGGCTTCGGCGGCGGCGTTTTCGCGGGCAGCGCGGGCGAGGGCGGCCTGGCGTTCTTCGTCGGCCTGGCGCTGGGCCTTGGCGATGGCGGCGTGGCGTTCGGCTTCGGCTTCGCGTTCGGCTTCTTCGATGCCGTGGAGTTCCTGTTGGGCCTCGGTGCCTGGCGTGGGCGGGGCGAGGACGAGCGGCGCCTTCATGTCGACGAGGATTTTCTTGACGCGCAGGACGACTTTGACAACGCCCTCTTCGCCGAGCATTTGTTCGGCGGCGTTTTCGATTTGTTGGCTGACGAGGGTGGCGGCGTTGCGCGCGCTGCCACCGGTGGGGTTGAGGACGACGTCGGCGGAGACTTCGACGCGCTTGTGGTCTTCGGCGGGCTTGACGTGGGCGTCGATGTTCTTGACTTCTTTCATGCGGCCGACGACGCGTTCGATGGTCTTCTCGACGCTGTCGAGGTCATAGAAGACATCGCCGTGGGGCCCTTCGAAGGACACCTGGCGGCGGCGGCGCTGCAGGACGGGCAGCAGGCCGATGCCGCCGATGAAGATCAGGGCGATGCTGGTGGCGGCCCAGGCCATCTTCTGGACGAAGGCGGGCCAGCTCAGGTATTCGGCCTTGGCCTGGTCGATGAGGGAGAAATCGCCGGTGAACAGCGCGAAGATGAGCACGAGGCCGAGCAGCAGCACGAGCGCGCTCATCAGTTTCACGAAGAGGGTTTGAATGATCTTCATTGGGCTCCGCCCTTGTCGTATAGCCGGCGCAGGGGCCGCGCCAACTCGAATCCGGACACCAATACATTGACGGCGCCGACGGGGCGGTCCGCAATGCGGCCGACGCCACCGAGCACCGCCTTCTGGACGGCCGCGGTCACGGCGCGGGGGTCCATACCGTATCGTACAACGACGGAGACGTTGATGTGAAGGGTGCCGTCGGACGCGATGCGCACGCGCGCGCCGGGCGCACGCCGCGTCAAGGCGGCGCAAAGGCCGCACTGGGTCCGCACGACACCGTCTTGAAGCCGCGCCTCGTGGGCCGCGACTTTGGCGTAAAGGCTCAGGCTCCCAAGTTGCCTGCCCAACGCCAGGGAGTTGCTACTCATATCGGTTCGTTTTACCTCTTGACCGGAAGTTGCGCCTTACGGTCTTCTAGCGGCTCTTCGGGACGAACTGTTCGATCAGGTCGGGCCCGAGGTCGCCGCGCAGGAACCGGTCGCTCCGGATGATCCGGGCGCACACTCGCGCGGTCGTTTTGACGCCTTCCGTGGCGAACTCTTCCAACGCGCCCGCCAGGCGGTGGATTGCCTCTTCCCGGTTACGTCCCCGGGCGATGACTTTGGCCAACAGCGAATCGTAGTACCTCGGCACGGTATACCCGGCGAACAGGTGCGTGTCAACGCGGATCCCCGGCCCGCCGGGGAGGTGGCACTGTCCTACATTTCCCGGCGACGGCGCGAAGTTGGCTTCGGGATCTTCCGCATAGACCCGCGCTTCGATCGCGTGTCCCGTGGGGGCCACCGAACTGTACCCAAGCGCTTCGCCCGACGCGATGCGAATCTGTTCCTTCACGAGATCGATCCCCGTCACTTCCTCGGTCACGGGATGCTCGACCTGGATGCGCGCGTTGAACTCGATGAAGTAGAACTGGTTGTCGGGCGTCAGCAGAAACTCGACCGTCCCGGCGTTGGTGTAGTTGATGGCGCGCGCGGCCCGCAGTGCCGCTTTGGCCATCTTCGACCGCAGGGAGTAGGTCAAGCGTACGGACGGAGTCTCTTCGATAAGTTTCTGGTGGCGGCGCTGGATGCTGCATTCGCGTTCGCCCAGGGTGATGATGTGGCCGTGGTGATCGGCCAGAATCTGGAACTCGATGTGGCGCGCGTTCTCGAGGAATTTCTCGAGGTAGACGCCGCCGTCGCCGAAGGCCGACTGCGCCTCGGAGGAGGCCATGGACAAGGCGTTTTTCAGGGCCACGTCGTTGTGGGCGAGGCGCATGCCTTTGCCGCCGCCGCCCGCGGACGCCTTCACCAGCAGCGGGAACCCGATTTCCTTGGCCAGTTTCAGGGCATCGTCGGGATCGGTCACGATTCCGTCGCTACCCGGCACGACCGGCACGCCCGCCGCCTTAACCTTCTTGCGGCACGCGGCCTTGTCGCCGCTCAGCGCGAGGGCTTCCGGGGTCGGCCCGATGAAGTTGATGTTGCATTCGCGGCAGACGCTCGCGAACTTGGGGTTCTCGGAGAGAAACCCGTATCCGGGGTGAATGGCCTGCGCGTCGCAGATCTCCGCCGCGGCGATAATGGCCGGCATGTGGAGATAGCTTTCGGAGGCCGAGGGGGGACCGATGCAGATGCTCTCGTCGGCCAGGGATGCGTGGAGACTTTCCTGGTCGGCGGAGGAATACACGGCGATCGAGGTGATCCCCATCTCGCGGCAGGCACGGATAACCCGGACCGCGATTTCGCCTCGATTGGCTATGAGAATTCGGCGAAACATGTACTGCTAAACTTGCTCGATGGGCCGCACGACGAAGAGAGGCTGACCGAACTCCACCGGCTCACCGTTCTCCACCAGGGCTTTCACGATAACGCAAGGATACTTTGCCGTGACTTCGTTCATGAGTTTCATGGCTTCCACAATGCAGACGGCCTGACCCTCGTCCACGGTATCGCCCGGATGCACAAAGGGCGGCTCGCCCGGCGAGGGCGCCACGTACAGCACGCCCACCATCGGGCTGTCGATGGTAATGACCTTTTCGGGCTCCTTTTCGGCCCGTACCGGCGCGCTCGCGGGCACCGCCGTCACGGATTCATGGAGCACCATCTGCGTGCCGCGCGCGTCGGCGGGCTGCATGGGAATCATCTGGCCGGCATAGGACATCACCGGCCGGGGCTTCTTGAGCCGCATCCGGCGACCGCTCTCTTCGATTTCGATTTCGCTGAGATCGGACGCCTCGAAAATGCGAATCAGCTCCTGGAGCTTGTCTAAATCCACTAACCTGCCCTCCGTGCCGCGTGCATTCACGCTCAGGCACCCCTCTTGCCGCCGGCCGCGAAAGCGGCCGGATCCGCCTTCGGCCCTAGCCTACCCGCTCGATGTACTGGCCGGTACGGGTGTCCACTTTGATGACGGTTCCTTCGGAAACAAACAGGGGCACCTGCACGGTGGCCCCGGTTTCGAGGGTGGCGGGCTTGGTGCCGCCGGTGGCGCGGTCACCCTGCACGCCCGGGTCGCACTGCGTAATCTTCAGCACGACGAAGTTCGGCACCTCGACGATGATGACCTTGCCCTTGTGAAAGACGAGGTCGATGTCGGTGTTTTCCTTCATCCATTCGTGCTTGTCGCCCACGACGTTCTCGCCCACCTCGAGCTGGTCGAAGCTTTCCTTGTGCATGAAGTGGTAGAGGTCGCCGTCGTGATACAAATACTGATACGTCTCGGTTTCGAGCCGTACTTCTTCCATTTTTTCGCCGGAACGGAAGGTCTTTTCAATGACGCGTCCCGTCAGCACGTTTTTGAACTTCGTGCGCACGAAGGCGCCGCCCTTGCCGGGCTTCACATGCTGAAACTCGACAATTTCCATGAGATCGTTGTCGAGATTGACGACCAGCCCGTTCCGAAAATCAGCCGTGGAAATCATGCCGCAATAATCCTCAGATTCTTTGGAGTGCTTGTCAAGATCTCGCACCCGCCCTCGGTCACCACTACGAGATCTTCAATACGGACACCACCCTGGCCCGGCAGATAAATCCCGGGCTCAATGGTTATGACCATCCCGGCTTCCAGGACGGTTTCCGACTCGGGGTTCAGTCGTGGCGCCTCGTGAATTTCGATGCCCACCCCGTGCCCCAAGCCATGCCCGAAGTATTCCCCGTACCCGGCCTCGCCGATGATGCGTCTCGCAACCGCATCGACTTCCTTGCACGAAATGCCGGGCCGCACCGCTTCGAGCGCGCGCTGCTGCGCTTCCAAAACCGTATTGTAGATAGCCTCGAACCAAATTCCGGGGATGGTACCGAAAGCGTAAGTCCGTGTCAAGTCAGAGCAGTAGCCCTCGCGGCGGCAACCCATGTCCAGCAGGACGATGTCGCCGGCCGACAGCGCCTGGTCCCCCGGCTCGCCGTGGGGCAGCGAACTGTGCGCGCCGAACAGGCCGATCGTGTCGAAAGAGGCCCCGGAAGCGCCCCGGCGCTTGAATTCGTACTCGATCCGTGCCGCCGTCTCGCGTTCCGACACCTCCGGTTCCAGTTCTTCGATCACGTCCAGCAGCACCCGCTCCGCCAACTGCGATGCCGAACGGATGAGGTCCACCTCCTCCGGCGATTTCCGGATTCGGAGCCCGGTCACCAGGCCGTCGACCGGAACCAGCTCGCCATCGAAGCCCTTCTTCAGGGCATTGAGCGTGTCCACGGTCACATACGTCGGCTCAAATGCGACCTTTTTCAAGCGCAGTTCGGCCAGTTTCGCGCCCGTCGCCGCGGCAAATGCCCCCTTCAGCTCGACCACCTCGCAGGTCTTCACCTGCGCGCCGGCCTGCTCCGTATACCGCGAGTCGCAAAGGAACAGCGCCTTCCCGGGCGTCACAATCATCCCGCTTGTCGTGCCCCGGAACCCCGCCAGGTACTGGTTCGTCGGCGGCGCCAGGCTCACAAAAGCGTCGCAACCCGCTTCCGACAGGCTTTCGCGCAAAGCCTCCAGGCGATCCTGCATGGTAGAACTTCCTCCGGTGTGTGCTTCCATTATGAAGGATATGGCGGAAGGCAAGTGTAGTGCATAGCCGGGCCCGCTTCAAGGCGACACGGCACGGCGACTGTGCTAATATCGGCCGGAATAGAGGGCGGAATCTGGGAGTCTTCAGATGGGTCGTATGGGTCTTATAGGTCCCATAAGACCCATAAGACCCATTCATCAAGGGGGCCTATGAGCAGCAAATCGTTTATGACCCGCGCCTGGCTGGTGGTCGGCCTGCTGTGGGTGGTCGCCATGTTGAACTACCTCGACCGCTTTACCATCACCACCATGCGCGACTCAATCAAAGCCGACATCGCCATGACCGATGCGCAGTTCGGCCTGCTGACCTCCCTCTTGCTCTGGGTCTACGCCATCTGCAGCCCCGCCGCGGGCTACCTGGCCGCATCCACCAACGTCCTGCTGATGGCCATCGCCGGCCTCGCGGTCTTCGGCCTCGCGAGCGGCTTCTCCGACGCCAACATGATGCCCATCCTCTGCCAAGTCGTGAACCCGCGCTACCGCGCCACCGCTACGGCATGATGAACTTCTTCAGTTGCATCGTCGGCGGCACGATGATTTACGTGGGCGGCGCGCTCAAGGATCGGCAGGTTGATCTCGGCGCCATCTTCCAATACGCGGCAATCGGCCTCTTCCTCGCCGCCGTGTTGTTATTGCTTATCCGCCCAAGACAATTCGATGTAACCCCGAATTCCCATTCGGGGTCTTGATTCTGTAACTCCCATTTGTAATGGGAGTTCTTAGGTTGACAAAGACTCCCATTACAAATGGGAGTTACAAAAACACAGAAGAAAAAGTAGGACCGCTCATGCCCAATCTGACCACGCCGCAAGGCCGCCGCGACCTGCTCCACTGCTACCGCGATGGCCTGCTCAACGACACCGTCCCATTCTGGTTCCCGCGCGGCATCGACGCCGAGCACGGCGGTTTCCTGCACTGCCTCGACCGCGACGGCACGCTCATCGACACCGACAAATCGGTCTGGGCGCAGGGCCGCATGAGCTGGATGCTGCTAACCCTGTACAACACCGTCGAGCAACGCCCCGAATGGCTCCAATGGGCGCAAAGCGGCCTCGAATTCCTCGACCGCCACTGCTTCGACACCGACGGCCGAATGTTCTTCCACGTCACGCAGGTCGGCCGCCCCATCCGCAAGCGGCGCTACGCCTTCAGCGAGTGCTTCGCCGCGATCGCCCATGCCGCGCACTTCAAGGCCACCGGCGACGAACGCTCCGCGACACGCGCCCGCGAGCTCTTCGACTTCTTCACGCGCTGGAACTTCACCCCCGGCCTCATGCCGCCCAAGTTCGCCGACACGCGCCCGATGATCGGCATGGGCCCCAGAATGATCACCATCGTCACCGCCCAGGAACTGCGCGCGAACCTCGGCGATGCTCCATACCTCACCGAGTGGATCGACCGCTGCATCGACGAGATCCGGCGTTACTTCCTCAAGCCCGACCTGCGCGTCGTCATGGAAGCCGTCGCGCCCGACGGAGGCATCGTCGACCATTTCGACGGGCGCATCCTGAATCCCGGCCACGCCATCGAAGGCGCGTGGTTCATCATGCTCGAGGGCAAGCACCGCAACGACCCCACCCTGATCCGCCTGGGCTGCGACATGCTGGACTGGATGTGGGAACGCGGCTGGGACCCCGAGCACGGCGGCCTCTTCTACTTCCGCGACCTTTACAATAAGCCCGTGCAGGAATACTGGCACGACATGAAATTCTGGTGGCCGCACGACGAGACGATCATTGCCACGCTGATGGCCTACGAGCTCACCGGCGACGAAAAATACGCCCGTTGGCATCAACAGGTCCACGACTGGAGCCACCGTCACTTCGCCGACCCCGAGCACGGCGAATGGTTCGGCTACCTTCGCCGCGACGGCCAACCGTCAACCACCACCAAAGGAAACCTGTGGAAGAGCTTCTTCCACCACCCCCGAATGCAGTGGTTCTGCGCGCACTTGCTGACCGAAGCCAAAACGAAACCCGTAGTAGAGTAAGGAATGGGTCTCATGGGTCTTATAGGTCTTATACGCCGGATGGGGCACCCATAAGACCCATTTTGGCAGGATCTCTAAAGAACATGCCACCCCCAAACTCGTTTGGGGGTGCTTAAAGGGAGGAGTAACACCATGAAAAGAACGCACCTGCAAGGCCTCGTCGCCGCGACCCACACCCCGTACAACGCCGACGCCACCCACAACCACGCCGCCGACGAAGCCCAGGCCCAGCTCTACCTCAAGCAAGGCCTCACCTGCCTCTTCAACGCCGGCAGCACCGACCAGATCCAAACCCACAACGACGACGAG
>JAVEWL010000268.1:0-7263 GCA_034004565.1 FCB group bacterium
TCCGCGCAAAAATCGCGATACTTCATCCACGCCCGCTGCGATTCCTTCAACGCCGCCTTGCCCGCGTCGTCCAGCGAGGCCATGACCTCCTTGTACACCGCGTTCAACTCCGCATCGGCCTTCTTCAGCGCCTCATCGGCCACGACGTTCAATTCCGCCTGCGTCTGCCCAAACGCGCCCGCCGTCCACAGCACCAATGCAATCGTTGCGGACCATGGTTTCAATTCCAATCTCCTAAAATGGACCGGCTACTGTAACTCGCCTCGGAACTGTCCCTGCTTTCGCTGGACAAGCCTATGCCCCCGCGAGCCGGGCGTATTCGTGCAGCAGCGCGAGGTAGTCGCGATACTGATCGATGTTCACGTGCGGCGGGGTCTGGTGGTCGACGCTGGGGATGAAACCGCCCGTCTTCATGATGGGCAGCAGGCGCTCGAACTCGCCGCGAATGGCGTCGGTGCCGTTGGCCATCACCATCTTGTCGTAGTGGCCGATCATCCGCAGGTCGGGGAACTGTTGCCGCAGCTTCATGCCATCGACCCCCGCCTGACGCTCCAGCGGGAGCACCCCCTCGACGCCCACGCCCCGCATCCACGGCGCCAGGTCGGTGACGTCGCCGTCGGTGTCGACAATGGTGATGATGTCGAGTTCGCGGGCGGCCGGAATGAGCCTGCGGTAGTAGGGCGCGATGAATTCCTCGAAATGCGCCTCGGAGATCATGGGGCCGTGGTTGTAGGACATATCTTCGGCGACGGTCATAAAGGTGGGCACGCAGGCGCTGGAGACGCGCTGCAGCAGGTCGAGGTTGAAGCGCAACAGGTCCTCGTTGATGCGGTGAATCAGCTCGGGGTTCTCGCAGAACGCGTACATCTGGCGCTCGATGCCCAGCAGCGTGCGGGGAAACCAGAAGAACCCCTCGAGGGTGATCCACACGACCGCGTCGCCCTCGGCCTGGCGCCTGGCCCACGGCCGCATCTTTTCGATGGACGTGGCATGGTCGGGAAAAATATGCGGTACCAGCGCAAGGTAATCGTCCATGTTCGCGACGCTGCCCTCGACGTGGTGCTGCTCCGCCGCGATCGTCTGCTCGGTGGTGGAGAACCAGAACTGTTTGTAGGGGTCGAGTCCGAAATACTCGGCGATCTCGAAAACGCCGGTGAGTTCTTTCGGCAGCCCCTCGTTGTGCCAACGCTCGATGGTCAGGTCCCACCACATGGCCCATTCGATGACCGGCAGCCTGTCCACCGGTTGATAGTTCATTACCGCGCGAAACCGTTCCGGATGATTCATTGCCCCACCTCTCCTGCGTTCGCCTGTGCTCCACGGGAAGGCTAGTCTAACAGAGGAACGGCCCGATTTTCAGTGCTTGGGTGCGGGCCGGCGTGCCAAGTATTCTATTGCCGGCAGGACACACGATGCGGGGAGGACGAGATATGGCGGGCGGCGATGTGACGCGGCGGGTATTCATGGGAACCGCAGTGGCGGCGGTGGCGGGAGCGAGCCTGGCGCGGGCGCAATCCGAAGCGGCGCAACCGGCGCCCGACTATTCGGCCGTGCGCGGGTTTAATTACCAACCGAGCTATGGGAGCCACGGACTGGAAATCTGGGGCGAAGACTTCGACATCGAGGTCATCAAGCGCGAACTCCTCCTCGGGCGCAAGTACTTCCCGAAAATGAACACGATCCGCCTATGGCTGTCATACGACGCCTTCATCCGTTGGCCCGAGGCCATGCCGCAGCGATTTCACCGCGTAATCGATCTCGCCGAAGAAGTGGACGTTCGATTCATTCCGACCCTTTTCAACGGCTGGCACAGTTGCCCGGACTTCGGCGGCATTTCCGTCGAGATGCTGGGCTATTGGGGAGCACCCGAGCGTTTTGGAGAGGCGTTCGGCCCGTACATCGACGCGCTTGTGAAGCCGCACGCCAATGACGCACGAATTCTCCTCTGGGACCTGTGCAACGAGCCTTTCAACAGCGCGGCAGGCGAGGGACAGCACAAGACCATCCTTGATTGGCTGGGCCGCGTCCGTACGCGCTGCAAGGAAACGGGCGTCACGGCCCCGATAGCCGTGGGCGCCGTGCCGAGCATTGACTCGATCCGGATGCTCGAGCCGCTGTCCGACGTGATTACCTTCCACCCCTACTTCGCATGGAACGCCTGGGTCCCGGACGCCAACCAATTCGAGGCTTTCCTCGATCAGGCGGCAGCCTTCGGAGCGTCGGTGAACAAGCCCATGCTCGCCACCGAGACCGGCTGGGGCGCCCTGGACGATCGGAAGCGCGCCGATACCCTCGCGGTGGAATTGGGCGGTCTCGCCAAGCGCAACATCGGCTTCACCGCCCATCTGCTGCATCACACCCTCGTCGCGGACGGACACCGGCCCGAAGACGGTCCCATCAGCGGCGCGGGCTACATGGCCTTCATCGAAAAGGACGGTTCCCTGCGTCCCCACCACGAAATCTTCAACACCTACTGACCCAAAACACCGGGCCCGATGGAGACTCAATCCCCATCGGGCCCATCAGACCCATAAGACCCATCAATCCGACCAACGCTTACGGAAGCTTCCCCAGCTTCCTACCCTCGAATGCCAGGGATTCACCCTGAATATCAAAGAAGTGCTCCTCCCCGGATTCGCTGTATACCCGAACCCGCCCGCCTTCGACTTCCCACTTTGCGCAAATGCGGTTCCCCATCTGCCAGCGGCCGTCGGGAAGGAAGTTGAAGTCGACCATATCGCCTTTCCACTTCGTGCCCTTGAGGGTCTCGGCCGTGAGAATCTTCGGACCCGCGGGCACGGCCGGTTCCGCTTCAACCGGTGCCTGCGGAGCCGGAGCCTCCGCAACCACAGGCTCGGCCGCGGGTTTCGGCGCGGGCGGGGCCGGGGGGGCGGGCTTGACGGCCGCCTTGGCGACAGGCACCGGTGGTTCGGGCGCGCTCGGCAGACCGGTCCACCACGCGGCAATCCCTATCACGCAAATGGCAACCACGATTGCGACAACCAGGCTATTTCTGCTCATTGAACCACCCCGGCCTCCGTTTGGCGCGGCGCCCGCTGCGACGCGCGTTCTGTTTGAAGTTACACACAACGACTGTTTCGAGCGGGGCCTCCGCCCCGCACAGGATCGCGGGGCGGAGGCATTCGATGCGCGCTGGGATTCAAGTGTTAGTCCCAGCAACCCAATCCATCGTAGGGATCGAAATCGGGCGTAACCACGATTTGTGTAGTGAAGACCTGCGTGCCGAAGGTGAGTTCGACAAAGTAGGCGGTCCACCCTTGGGCCGGCGGCGGGCAATAGCCGATGTACGTGCCGCCGCCCTGATCGGTCAGCGTCGAGCTGGTGTAGATCGGCCCGACCGTCTCGAGGCGGAAGTCGCGCGCATTGGGGTTGGTCGCCTGCCACAGCTTGACGCTGCTTGGACCGCTGGACGTCTGCACCACGATCTGGTTCGCGGCATTGATGGTCCAGCTATATTGCGGGTTTGCGGTGCCGTTCATCGCGTTCACGCCCCAGGTCAGCAGACCCAGAAGGTTGTTGTAGTCGTCCAACACGCCTTCCATGTAGTGGTCTTTGTTGGGCATGTAGCGCAGGTAGGTCTGCGCGAGGTTCGGCAACTGGTTGAAGTAGAACCGCGACGAATCCGGCAGGAAGAACTGGTCGCCGGACGCGTTCACGATGAATTTCGGGTGCGTGTAGCGGCTGATGTAGCGATACGGATCGACGATGTTCAGCAGGTCGTCCGCCCGCGGATCGCTGTCGACGCGGCAGAACAGGTCGAAGTCCACGTAGTCCTGAATGGCGCTCGAGTAGGACCCGTAGGATTCCCAGTGGTGCTCGACCTGGTTCGGGAAGTTGAGCACGTCGATTACGAGGGGCATAATCTGCTTTACGCGCGGGTCGATCGCGGTCGTCAACCACGTGGCCCAGCCGCGCTTGGAGGCGCCGATCACCAGGAAGTCGTCGAGACGGCCCACTTCGGCCTGGATGGCGTCCATGGCCTTCACAGCGGACTTCGTCATGGCGGAGTGCACCGGCCATTCCGAATCGCCCGTGTCGAGATACTTGTCCAGGCTGTACGCGAGGATCTCGTCTTCGGTACGGGAGTTGTTCACCTCGTCGGTGAAATACAGCGGCTGGTTTGGCACCTGGTCAAGCTGTGCCATACTGACCCCGAGGAAGACGCATACCGCCGCAATCGTGCCATCGGGGCTGGGATATTTCAGCGGGTTGCTGCCGCCGTTGATAAGGAAGATGCAGTCGTCGCCCGCGAACCAGGGGACGGCCATCGTCAGATCGTGCTGCCACAGCGGGCGATCGACGTCGGCCGTTGTTCGCCAGTTCTGGGAGTTGAGCGACATCTCATACCCATCCCAGCCCACGTGGGTGTCCACGTCAATCTTCGTGTGACTGGTGCTGGCGTCATACTTGCCGACGTAGCGCACCAGCGCATTGCTCGACGTGGCCGTTACAGGACGGAAAATGGCGCTGGCCGTCTTGTCTCCGGTGATGTAGAAGGAGTAGGGGTTTGACTTGCCCCGCATGTCGCCTTCCCACCGGTCAAAGACCCAGCCCGCGGCCGGAGTGGCTCGAATGGTGACGCGCGAGAAAATGCCGTAACTGTTGGCGCCGATACTGGGGGATACCGTGCCTTCACCAATTTTGGTCATCGTCATGTAATACGCACTTGCCGGAAGACTTATAAACCCGACGAGGACAAGTGCCACTGCAAATATCGCTGTCAGGCGTTTCATGGGACGTTCCTTCTGTCATTGGACGTTGAGTGTTGGCTCCTTGTTGAGAGTGTTGGTGTGATGAGCAGTCGTCTACATATACAATCCGCTATTTAACCTCCTTTCGTTGCCATTCTATATCATCTTCCGGATTTGCACAATGATTTTTGGATCCGGTTAAATGTGTTCAAATAAGGAACCCCTCTACTGCTATACCACGTGGATACAGTTCGATACTTATCACTTTACAGGCGCGCAATGGAAATGCTGAACGGGAAACCTTGCGGCTCGAATGGCAAGAGTTTTTCTCTGGGGGCGGGGAATGCGGACGAGTCCTTCGATAAACTCACTTGTGCTACAGTGGCTGCGGACCTCAATCACGACCACAGCCTGTTTTACGGAGAGAAACAGCCATGACGGCAGGAATCCGAAGCATTCTGATTGGGGCGCTCTGCGCCTGGACGCTTTCCGCCAGTGCCCAGGAGGCTCCCGGCCATCTCGACGGGTCGCCGGCGATTCTGGGCACCTATGCGTTGTGGGACGAGCGTGTTCCGTTCCCGGCTGTCGAGGATCTGGGCTACCCCGGACACGTCACCGATGTCGTCGTGCAGCGCGCCGACGAGGAGTTCCAGTTCCTCCACGACAACGCGGCCGTCTGGCACGGCGAGACCTTGTTTGCCGGTTGGTACAACTGCCCCAAAGGCGAGATCGAAGGCTCTTCCTGTATCCGTTCCAGGCGCTCGCACGACGCCGGACAATCCTGGTCGAAGGTGGAAGTCATTGCCGCGGACCGCGAGGGCACGGGCACGTTCTACGTGCCTCTTACCTTCCATTCCTGCGATGGCCGGCTCTCGGCCTTCGTCTCGAACATGGTGGGCCACGACCTGGTCACCCGCTGCGAAGTCTTCACCCTCGATGAGACGGAGGGGCGCTGGATCTCCAGGGGGTTTATCGCGGGACCCTTTCTGCCGAACTGTCCACCTGTCTTGATGGACGACGGCAACTTCATTATGGCGGGGCGCATGGCCACCAAGCCCGCCACGACGCCCGAAGTGCCCGCCGTGGCCATTTCCTCGGGAAAAGACGTTACGCGCCCGTGGGAGGTGGTGCCCATGATGCACAACATCGCCAAGCCCTACACGGATTACCCCGAAAGCACCGTGTGGGTGGACGGAGCGCACATCACGGCCGTGGTCCGCGGCAGACTGGTCTTCACCAGCCATAACTACGGACGCGCCTGGTCCGGTCCCTTCCGCCACAACCTGCCCGCCGAAGACAGCAAACCCTTCGCGCTCAAACTGAGCACCGGCCAGCGCTGCCTCTTGTGGAATTATCCCGAGGCCCCCGGAACATCGCGCCGGCTCCTCGCAATTGCCGTCAGCCGCCCCGGCGAGAAGGAACTATCCTCGATGTGGAAGATTCGCCACGGCAACCTCGAGCGTCTCGAAGCCGGACCCGAGTGGTCCTATCCGTACGCCGTCGAACACAACGGCGCCCTCTACATCATCTACACCTCCGAGAAGCGACACAGCGTAATGACCATCGTCCCATTGACCTCGATAGCCGCGCCTCAATAGAAGGAAAAGTGCGATGCAGCCGGACAGGAACGTCGACATTCTGGCCGTGGAACGGACGCTACTGGCGGCCGAACGAACCTTCTCGGCCTGGA
This sequence comes from FCB group bacterium, assembly GCA_034004565.1. Lineage (GTDB taxonomy): Bacteria > Hydrogenedentota > Hydrogenedentia > Hydrogenedentales > SLHB01 > JAVEWL01. The sequence goes on from JAVEWL010000268.1 coordinate 6,403, forward strand.
TCCGCACCGGGCTTGCCGGCGTGGGTGGCGGATTGGCCATCGCGCACGCCCTGGTCTTTACCAACCCCCTCAATCACAAGCTGGCCCAGGTGAGCGGCTTCCTGCTTGTTCTGTGGGGCACAGGCCTCTTTATTTACGCGCTTATCGACTACCGCCGCACGTGCGCCCGCCTGACGCGAGAAACCGATCTGAAGAAGTCCCTCGGCGTTCTCCTGCCCATGACCGCCCTGCTGCTCATTGTGGTCGCGCTCGTGCTGTGGATCATGCTGTAGGCTCGTCCCTTACCGTCCTCACTTGCGCAACTCAATCACCCTCAACACACTCGGTTCCGGCGGCGCACCCTCGCGGGGCTTGTCGCGGTTCGGCCCCAGGGTTTTCCATTCGAGCACATACCGCACCCGCGGGTTTTCGCTGTCGCCAAGGTCGCTCGCGCGGCGTGTGAGCATTCCGTCGCCGTCGCTCTCGAGGTCCGGGATGCCCGTGGCAACCGGATCGGCCAACGGCGTTGACCCCAGGCCCGTGAGCGTTTCCTCGTCAATTCGCCACGTTCCCGCGCCATACTTCTTGTGGGTGAAATTCATCCGCAGCGCGCCATCCCCATCCGGCCGCACGCTCGAAAGGCGAAGCTCGGTATCAATCGTGCCGCCGCCGCTGAAGTTCCAGCGGTATTTCCAGTCGGTCAAGCGATGGCTTTTCCAGGCTCCGTTTTCAAAGCGCGCATTGTAGATCTGCGTGTTGCCGTCCTCGTCGTACTTGTGGTACGTGACCACAACCCGGTCTTTTGAATCGAAGCCGAGCTTGACATTGCCGTTCAGCAGCCCGCCCCCGGCAGGCACCGGGTCCACCACATCCGCGGTGGAC
>JAVEWL010000269.1:0-7231 GCA_034004565.1 FCB group bacterium
AAGGGCGACTTCCCGCGCTGGACGATGTTCGTTCAGGTCATGCCGGAAAAGGACGCGGCGACCGTGCCCTACCACCCCTTCGACCTGACCAAGGTCTGGCCGCACAAGGATTATCCCCTCATCGAGGTGGGCGTGCTTGAGCTCAATCGCAATCCGGAAAACTACTTCGCCGACGTCGAACAGGCGGCCTTCAACCCCGCCAACATCGTCCCCGGCATCGGATTCTCTCCCGACAAAATGCTGCAAGGACGCTTGTTCTCCTACGGCGATGCGCAGCGGTACCGCCTAGGCGTTAACCACCACCAGATCCCCGTCAACGCCGCCCGCTGCCCCTTCCACAGCTTCCACCGCGACGGTGCGATGCGCGTAGACGGAAACCACGGCGGAACCCTCGGCTACGAACCCAACAGCTTCGGCGAATGGCAGCAGCAGCCGGACTTCGCGGAACCGCCCCTGGCGCTGCAGGGCGGCGCGGACCACTGGAACTTCCGCGAGGACGACGACGATTACTATTCGCAGCCGGGCAAGCTCTTCCGCCTGATGAGCCCCGAACAACAGCAAATCCTCTTCGGCAACACGGCAAGGGCCATGGGCGACGCGCCCGGCCACATCAAGATGCGCCACATCGTCAACTGCGCAAAGGCCGATGAGGCCTACGGCAAAGGCGTGGCCGACGCCCTAGGCATCTCCCTGGCCCAAGTCTTAAACGAAGCATAGCGTTTACCGCACGGCGGGGGGTGGCCCATTTCGCGGCCACCCCCTACCCTAAATCCCCGGCCTCGCTTGGTCACCGTTGCGCCAATGGAACTCCAGCAGCTTTTGAAGACGATGCAGTCACTTTCGGCAGCCATTTTCTCCCCAAACTACAATTCATGTAATTCTCAGACCCCACCCACATTCCTTTCAGTTCGCACAACCAACAACCTCTCTATCTGTTTCATATTCATACACTTACGTTCCATTTTGAAGCACCGGCACACACTCCACTCGTCGCAACCCAGTGTAAACCAAATACCGAGTTTCTGGCACGGCAATTGCTCATATTCCCGTAGCAATGCCATCATTTCCGTAGTCCACTGCGAAAAACCCTGCTCAACAGCGAAGGGTATTCATATGAGAATGGACAAACTGACCATCAAGGCCCAGGAAGCGCTATCCGAAGCGCTCGACGAAGCGTCGCGGCAAGGGGCCCCGGAGATTACCTCTCTGCACCTCCTGGCCGCGCTGCTCGCCCAGGATCAAGGCGTCACGTCCTCGCTCTTGCAGCGCTTGGGTGTGCCCAAGGGCCGCATCGAGGAAGACGTCCGCCAGCGCCTCGCAAGTGCTCCCAAGGTCTCCGGCGCGAGCCAGGTCGGCCTGGGCCGCCAGGCCCAGGAGGTCCTTGATGCCGGCTGGCGCATCGCGCAAAATCTTAAAGACGAATACCTCAGCACGGAACATATCCTGCTGGGCATGCTTGAAGTGCGCGGCGATCCCGCCGGCGCGATCCTCAAGAGCAACGGCGTCAACAAAGACGCCCTGCTCACCGCCCTCCAGGACGTGCGCGGCACACAGCGGGTCACCGACCCCAACGCCGAAGAAACCTACGACGCCCTCGCCAAATACAGCCGCGATCTCACGCAACTCGCGCGCAGCGGCAAGCTTGACCCGGTGATCGGTCGCGACGAAGAAATCCGCCGCGTCATTCAGGTCCTCTCACGCCGCACGAAGAACAACCCGGTGCTCATCGGCGAACCCGGCGTCGGCAAGACGGCCATCGCGGAAGGGCTCGCCCAGCGCATCGTCGCCGGCGACGTACCCGAAAGCCTGAAGAACAAGCGGGTGGCCTCGCTCGACTTGGGCGCGCTCATCGCCGGCGCGAAGTTCCGCGGCGAATTCGAAGATCGCCTGAAGGCACTGCTGCGCGAAGTCGAGCAGGCCGCCGGCAGCGTCATCCTGTTTATCGACGAATTGCACACCCTCGTCGGCGCCGGCGCGGCCGAGGGCGCCATGGATGCCTCCAACATGCTCAAGCCGGCCCTCGCGCGCGGCGAGTTGCACTGTATCGGCGCCACCACGCTCGACGAATACCGCAAGCACATCGAGAAGGATGCCGCCCTCGAACGGCGCTTCCAGCCCGTACTCGTCGGCGAGCCGAACGTGGACAGCACCATCGCGATCCTGCGCGGACTGAAAGAGAAGTACGAGGTGCATCACGGCGTGCACATCCAGGACTCCGCGCTCGTCGCGGCGGCCGTGCTCAGCCACCGTTACATCGCGGACCGCTTCCTGCCCGACAAGGCCATCGACCTTATCGACGAGGCGGCCTCGCGCCTGCGCATCGAAATCGACTCGATGCCCTACGAGATCGACGTCCTCGACCGCCGCATCCGGCAACACGAGATCGAACTGCTCGCCCTCAAGAAGGAAAAGGACAAGCCGTCGCAGGAACATCGCGAAGACCTGGAGCGCGTTATCGCCAACCTGCGCGAAGATCTCAACAGCATGAAGTCCAAGTGGCAGGCCGAGAAAGACGCCATCCAGAAGATCCGCGACATCACGACGCAGATCGACGAGAACAAGCGCCAGGAGGAAATCGCCGAACGCCAGGGCGATCTCGGCAAGGTGGCGGAACTCCGCTACGGCCAGGCCGCGCAACTTCAAAAGCAACTCCAGGAAGCCAATGCCGGCCTTGCCGAGCTGCAGAAGCACGGCAGCTTCCTGAAGGAAGAAGTCACGGACGAGAACATCGCCAAAATCGTGGCCAACTGGACCGGCATCCCCGTCACCAAGATGCTGGAAGGCGAAATGGATCGCCTCCTCAAGATGGAGGGCCGCCTCGCCGACCGCGTCATCGGCCAGCAGGACGCCATCCGCGCCGTGTCCGACGCCGTGCGCCGCGCCCGCGCGGGGCTCAAGGAAGAAGGCAAGCCCATCGGTTCCTTCATCTTCCTCGGCCCGACCGGCGTTGGCAAAACCGAGCTCGCGCGCGCCCTCGCGGAACTCCTCTTCGACGACGAGAACGCCATGATCCGCATCGACATGTCCGAGTACATGGAGAAGTTCAGCACATCGCGTCTCATCGGCGCGCCCCCCGGCTACGTCGGCTACGACGAAGGCGGACAGCTCACCGAAGCCGTGCGGCGCCGCCCCTACAGCGTGGTGCTCTTCGACGAGATTGAGAAGGCGCACCCTGACGTCTTCAACGTGCTCCTGCAATTGCTCGACGACGGCCGCCTCACCGACAGCCAGGGGCGCGTCGTCGACTTCAAGAACACCATCATCATCATGACCTCGAACCTCGGCAGCGAAGTCTTCGGACGCCACGGCGACGAGGAAAAGGAACACGCCGAAGTGATGGCCGTCCTGCGCCGCCACTTCCGTCCCGAGTTCCTGAACCGCATCGACGACATCGTCATATTCCACCCGCTTGGGCGTGAACACATCCGCGCAATCGTCGACGTGCAGCTACGGCGCCTGGCCAAGCGCCTCGCCGAGAAGCACATCACGCTCGACTTGACCGACCCCGCGCGAGACCTCCTCGCCGAGCACGGCTTCGACCCGACCTACGGCGCGCGCCCCCTCAAGCGAGCCATCCAGCGAATGGTCCTCGACCCCCTCGCCATGGAACTCCTCCAAGGCAAGGTAAAAGAAGGCGATACCGTCCGCGTAGACACCGACGGCCACAAGCTGACCTTCGTCCCACAGGTCCGCGAGGCGGCGTAACGATAGATTAACGACCGGCCGGTTTCGTTGAAGTTACCGGCCGGTCGCTTAATTTGTAGTCGCACCTAGAACAGATTCAGAACGGCGTTGATTACCAACTGCACGTCCTTTGCATCGGTCTTGCCTGAGAGGTCAATGTCGGTTCTGTACGCGGACGGCTTACCCAGGGCGGCGTTGATGACGGACTGGACATCCTTTGCATCGCATTCCGAGGAATGGTCCACATCGCCGACCGTATACGGACGGGACGCGTTCCAGGTGGGACTGGAGCCGCCGGCAATCTCCTCGCCATCGGTAAACCAGTCGCCGTCCGAATCGATCTCCAGTGGGTCGGTGCCGTAAATGATACTTTCCTGCGCATCCTCGAGTCCGTCTCCATCGGTATCTTTCAGCGCGGGGTTGGTCCCGGTGATTGCCTCGTATCCGTCGCTCCAGCCGTCGCCGTCGGAGTCCGGATCGATGCGCTCGTCGGCCCCGATGTCGAAGCGCTCCCCGCCGTCCAGACCGACACCGGCCACGTCGAAGCCACGTGTTTCGCCGTCGATGTCCGTGGTTCCCAACGCAGGAGCCGCACCGCGGTCGACACACGCCGATTCCGCGCCCAGGTGAACATCGAGGATGTGGTACTGGTTTCCCTGCTGGGCCGCGGCACTCAGGTCGCCGAATACGACTATTTCGTTCTCCGTATTGCCCAGCACGTATGAGTACGTATCCGCCGCCCCGGCAATGGAGAGTATCGAGCCGACCAGTATGCCGCTTTCAAGCGCCCCCCCCGCAACTGGCAACACGGTCTGATTGGTCAGGCCGCTGTACTGCCCGGGCTGACTCAGAACACCCGTCTCACCGGGCTCAAATCCCACGATCCCGTCCACCGTTCCGTCGGCCTGGGAGAAGGAAGCCTCGATCGAGGCCGCGCCGGTCTGCGGTGGTACTGTTCCCTCCCACGATAGATCGCCGTCAAGATTGTTCGAGAAGAAGCAGTGGTCGAGGCTCGTCAACGTCGCGGTAGGCGCAAGTACTGCGGCGACGTGGGCCTGACTGCTGAAGATGGTGTTACGCGCTGTCAGGGCCGCGAAAATGCCCATAGATAAGGCGCCACCCTTCACGCCGGCCGTGTTGGACGCAAAGGTACAGTTGTCCACCTGGCACGCCTGCCATTCGATAAAGACGCCACCTCCGCTGCCAAGGGTCCGGTTGCCGACGAAAACGCAGTTTGAAAGCTGCATGGTGCTTCCCTCGTGGGCTTCCGCGCCGCCGCCACCGCGGGGACCGGACTCGTTGTTGACGAAGGTGCACTCGCGCAAGACTGCGTTCGAACCGTAGGCCGCCAGGCCTCCGCCGTAGTTGGGCGCAAAATTGCCCACGAAGGTGCAGCGGAGCAGGACGAGTGGGTTGGCGTCGAACCCCATGATAGCGCCACCCTCGGACCCCGTGTTGGCAAGAAACGTGGAGTCCTCGATTACGGCGGCGGACTCGCTGACCTCGACCGCGCCGCCGAACATCCCCGTGGCGGCATTGCCCTTGAAGAGGCAATCGTCAATCATTACCGTGGAATTCACCGCGCAATACATGGCGCCGCCAGATGATGCCACGTTTCCGCTGAAGGTGCAGCCTTGCAGCACCGGGGCCCCGCCGTAGCAGGACCACGCGCCGCCAAGTTCTCCCGCGGAGTTGGTTTGGAATGAGCAATTCTCGAACCGGATTTCGCTGGTCACAACGTAGGCGCCGCCGCCTTGTCCGAGGAAGTGCGGGGCCGCGTTGCGCACGAAACGGCAATTGGCGATGACCACCGTATTGGCGGCATTGGTTGCATAGAGGCCGCCGCCGCGGGCCACACTGCCGCCTTCTCCATCGGCTTCCCCGCCCGTGATGGTGAAGCCGTCCAGCCGGACGTTATTGACATCGGAAAGGGTGACGACGTGAAGTGCCGGACTTCCCGCGGACGCGGAACTGCCGTCAATGATGGTTTCTCGCCCCGCAACGTTGCGCTGCGACACATCGGTTTCGATGCCGGCAAATCCGCCGTACAGGGAGATCCCGCTGAACAGGCCAATTGCCTCGGCGTAGGTTCCTTCGACAACCCAGATCTCGTCGCCCGCGTGCGCCGAGGCCACCGCGCTCATTACGGTCTTCTTCGCGCCGGTCCAGGATAGACCGTCGCCACCGACTGTCATCCTCGAATCTACGTGGTAGACCGTCGCCCAAACGTTTGCGGAAGCGAGCAATAGAGACACCACTAGACAAGTCAGTTTGGTTTCCATACGATACTCCCCTTCCTTTTTCACACAACGCCACAACGATATTACTAGGTATCCGGGCTGTTTGCAACCAGACTTGGAAACGACATTGAACCTCTAGAGGGACAGCGGTAGGATGCTCCGGCGTTCGATTCATCACGCGGTTTCGCACAACCTGCACGGAGGCCCGCGGTGGGGAAGCGGTGGAGTCTGCTGGCAACAGTCCTTCTGGGACTGCTGCTGATCACAGCGGGATGGGGGCTCTTCCGCAGCCCCGTCCCCGTACTATCTTTTGAAACCGTCGCCTACGTGTGGCAAAACGCCTGGACCCAGGAGGTTCGCGCCGCGGTCGACCGCTCGAGTACCCGCTTCAACGGCTACTTCGTCCTTGTCGGCGAGGTGGATGGCATCGAGGCTTCGTTGCGCCTACATTCGGCCTCGGTCGACTGGCAGACACTGAGCCGGACCCATAGGCCCGTCACCCTCACCCTGCGGGCCAATCGAGGACTCCTCGAAGGGCGCTCCATCGGCGAAACGGTTGGGTTTCTGGCCGCCACGCTCCGGAAGGCGTCCGCCGAAGCGGAGAAGGCCCAAGTAAGGGTAGATGGCGTCCAACTCGACTACGACTGCCCGACGGCCCGCCTCGTCGACTACGCATTACTGGTGAAGGCGTTGCGCGAATCCATGCACGATACGCCCCTGTCCGTGACCGCGCTGCCCACCTGGCTTGATAGCCGGGCTTTCAAGGCGCTCATTCGCGAGACCGACCATTACGTCCTGCAAGTGCATACCCTCGATAAACCCACCACCGTCGACGCCCCCATCGTGCTGTTTGACGCGGAGAAGCTGCCGGCCCGCCTGGAACGCGCCTCGCGATTGAGGAAGCCGTATTTCGTCGCATTGCCCACCTACGGTTACCGCGTGGCATTTGATGAGAATGGGCATTTTACGGCCCTCGGCGCAGAAAATGCTCCGGCACTTCCCAACGCCCGAATCGTGATGGCAGACCCGGAAGTATTGGCAAAAGTGGTGGCCACTCTGCGGGCGAAACCGCCCGCGTGGTGTCGAGGTATTGCCTGGTTCCGCCTGCCCGTCGACAGCGATACGCTGAACTGGTCCTGGCCGGCCCTGGAATCGGTGATGAAGGGCAAGGCACCCTCAACGCTACCGCTTGCGGAGCTGCGGCGACCCGCGAAGAACCTGTTCGAACTGTGGCTGACCAATACGGCCGGCTATGTCTCCGACACGCCCGTAGCAGTGACCGTCCGTTGGAAAGGCACCCGCTTGCA
>JAVEWL010000270.1:0-7217 GCA_034004565.1 FCB group bacterium
ATTATCGTCCCAGCACGCCAATGCCGGCCGGGGCTTCCCTCCAAGCGCGCGAGGAGTCGGCCATACTGGGTGCGCTGGAGCATCTGTTCTTCCAGTCCGACAGTTTGAACCTGCCGCCGTCCACAGTGCGGCGTCCCCCTAAACCGGACTTCCAGCATTCACCGGTCTTGAAGGAATGCTCGTGCGCCTTCGGGACTAAGTTCCTGTTGAACCGCATGTATCATCCGCAACAGCCCCTGGGCGGCGTCGTGGTCCAAGGAGCACGGCTCATTTCGCGGGTCCGGACCTTCGTGCTCGTGCCGGGAAAACTGCAAGAGACCGTGGATCTCGTGACCAAGGTGCTGCGAGGCGGACCTTCGGATGTGGAGGCATGCCTTTAGACAGCGATGCAAACGTTCCCGCGCGAAGAGCGTATGGCCGGTAAAGCGGTCACGTGCGGCACATTCCGCGGCGGAAGTGAAGATGAGCGCGCGTGGGTCGCGTCCGCGTTCTGTACCCCACCGTCTTGCCTCCACCGGTCCTCCCGATGACGCCGGGCGAGCTTCCAGGCTTTTGTGCGTCTAGGAAGAGCCATAATCCACCAACCCCGCCTCCACTAGGAATTGCAGCGTTTCATCAACGTCGGCGAGCACGGTAGGCTCATCCGCCCCCGTAAACTCCTCCATCATTGCCCGAACCAGATCCCCTTTCGTTCGGGTCTCGTCGCAATACTCCAGAATGAAACGGGCGGTGAAGTTGAGGCTCACGATACTCCCAGCCTGTTCCTGGTGTACGAGCGCCTCCGAACCGCAATCAATCAAGGCTACGGATTCGCGCCGTCTTGGCAATCGCTGCCGTTTCAGATCCTCGGCGTTGTCAATCATGTATCCCCATCCTCCTGAAAGCTATAAGCCCCTCATGGCCTTCCGCTATGCCTGTCCAAGTCAAGTACGAGCCGAACACAGCCATTCGGCGGGACGAACAAGCCGCGCCACGCGGTTTCGGCTCTCAGGCATGTGTGAAGACCGGATCCGCACGCTCTGGTGTGAGCCGTTCAGGCTTGCATCCCGCAAGAAGCCGCGGATGCAATCCTGAACCGCTGGTGCTACTCAGACAGTGTCCGCTCACTATTGCGCATTGAAGAACATGTCGACGAAGTCCACCCATTTTTTCGAGAGGGGGGCTGTGCTCGGATAGCGCCGGTACTCGACGTGTCCGTCCATCCAGAGCACGTTGCACCCGCCGGGCACGTGGTTGAAGTCGCTCACGTTCTTGCTGAGGCGGTCGTACATGACCGGCAGGTTGGATTGCGCTTTCGCCGTACCGCCGGGACTGTTGATGTCGGTGATGAGAAACCGCTCGATCCCCTCGCGCAGGCGCATAACGGTGTCGCTTCCGCCCGTGCCGGCGCCGAGCCCCTGGAACTGGTCGCTCAGTTCCACGTCGTCCTCAGCGATCCGGCCCACCTCTTCGGGCGCGATGGGAGCCACCGACAGGCATTCTTCCAGCAGGGACACCACCCAGGCGTAATACTGGAGCGGGCAATCGGCCTGCCCCTGGAAGTCTTCCGATACGGCCATGGCGCGCAGGAGCGACACGAGGGGATCGGTGCTGGTGACGACCAGGGAGGTGTCGGTATCCTCGCAGCGATCGAACACGTAGCCCCAGTACATGTAACTGGTGTCGATGGCCCGGGCGCACATGTCCTTTTGCACGCCGGCCCGGTGCCAGCACCAGTCTCCGTCGACCTTGGCGGGCCCTTCCTGGACGGTCCCGGCGTTGGCGTCGGAGGGACAGAAGGCGATGGCGGGATCGGTCAGGTATTCGGGGTGCAGCGCAAGGGGGTCGGGGCCGAGGTCGACTTCGACTTTCCGGTTTCCCAGGTCGTCGACGGGGTAGTAGCCCAGCATGACCTTGGGCATCTGTCCCTTGTTCTCGCCGGAATACATCTTGAAGATGGTGCCGAACTGTTTGAGGTTGTTCTGGCAGGTGGCGCGGTTGGCCGATTCGCGCGCGCGCGACAGCGCGGGCAGGAGGATCGCCGCCAGTATCGCTATGATGCCAATCACGACCAGCAACTCGATTAGCGTAAAGCCTCTGCGTACCATGGCATTTCCCCATCCCGGCAAGTTGCCGATCGTCCGCCAAAAGCAACCAGCATCCTTGTGCTCCAGTATAGTGTATTTCTGATGTTCCGTCAATAGGCATTGACACCAAAGACCCAAAATGGTATTAGTAAAAGTGGATACCGGCTACCGCATGAATGGGAACCGCGCGGCCTGCCGGGGCCGGGTACCGTTCCCAAAGGCACTGAAACGGCCGTTTTGCGTACCGCTGTCGCGCGAACGAGGTGGAGCGGGTTTCGGCGAAGCCGGTCGCAAGCCGCGGCCGGGCAAGGGGGATACTCATGGTGCTTGTGCCCCGGCGGTTCCGGTGGCGTCGCATGTTCCTGTGGACCGGCTTGCTGCTGGCCGTTGGCGCGGGCACGCTCTGGTGCACGGGCTTCCCGCAGCGCTGGGCGATACGCCAAGCCCTCAACGCGGCCATCAAAGGCCGGGTCGAGGCCCAGATTGATTCCACGTACGATGTGGTGCGGCTGTCCCGCGTTCGCGCCTACAAGCCGGGCGCGAAGGAGCCTTGGCTCGATGCCGGGGGCGTGGCGCTGGATTACAGTGTGTGGCCCGGGGACGGGAACGTCATTCGCCTGCTTAGCGTTGAGCGCCTTGCTTTGCGGACGGTCATGGGGGAGGAAGACAAGTCGTCGAAGCGGCCCGAGCCTGCCGCGACGCCTGCCCCCGCAAAACGGAAGCGGAGTTCCGCGCCACGGCGCCAAAAGAAAAGAATAAACCTTACACCGCTGCGTGTGACCGTGGGCGACTTGGAATTTCAAGCGGCGCGCGGTGCCGATTCGTTCGATATCCACGGACTCTCCCTGGACGTTTCGGCGCCGGGAGACGGAAGCCAGATAATCAGTCTCAAGGGAGATTCGATTTCCGGGAAAGTCGCCGAGGCGGATAGTCCCGCGCGCGCGTTTTCCGGAAAGGTGGATGTGGTGGTTTCCCGGAACCGCTCGGGCACCACGATATCCCCGTTGCAGGCACGCTTGGGAGACGTACTGGACCTGGAAGGCCGAATGGCCTTGACGCGCGAAGAGGGTGCCACCCTTCTGTCCGCCGCGTTGCCCACGGCACGTTGTACGTGGGACGGTTTGCTGCGGATGGCCTTGCCCGATGCGCCACTGAGCTTTGGGGTATTGGACGCCTCCGGAAGCGTTCTCCAGCTCAAGTTCGACCTTGGCAAGACGGTTCTGGCCGCGCGCGGCACAGAAATGGTCTGCGCCGCCGCGCCGCTGTCGCTGGGCAACCCGGAAACGGGCATCTCCTGGAAGAACGCGCGCCTTCGCCTGAACGGCGGCGAGGCATCCGACTTGGATGTGTCCGGCAGCCTCGCCCTCGAGGAGCGGGAAAAGGTGTCGGTCACGGTCACCGGCTCTCTCCTGGCGTTCACGGCATCCGTGAAGGGGCAAGAGATTGCGCGGGACGAGATGCTCGCCCTCTGTCCGCCGGATTGGCGCACGGTCCTCGCCCCTATAAATATTCAGTCCCTGAAATCGAGCGAGGCGTCCCTGTCGTTTCAGTACCCCCGTTTCAAGGGCACGGCGACGCTTGTTCCCGCACTGGCCGAAGGCGGCCCGGCGGCGCGGGTGGAATGCGAAAGCGAAGGTTCGCTGGTGGGAGCCCTCCTGGGCGAAGCCGTCCAAATACGCACGCTTGCCGCGCTTGGCGAACAAAGCGTGCGCACGGCCGGAACCTGGGCCCGAAATCGTCCCTGCAAATTCACCGTGGAGGCCGCTGGGGTCGATCCGAAAACATGGCTGCAAGCCCTCGCTCCCTCCCTCGAGACCGGTATGGAAGCAGGAAGTCTGTCCGGCACGGCCGACGTCGAGGCCGATCTCGAAACGCGGGCCGTTACGGCCACGTTTCACCTGGACGAGACTTCGATTGGCGTGACGGCGTTGCGGTTGGAGGGAATGAAGGCGGAGGGCAGCGTCCAGGGTGCCATAAAGGCCTTGACCTGCGAGGGACACTTTGAAGCCCAGGGCCTCTTCTTGCCGGGCCTTGGCGCGAAGGGCGTAGTGGGCAAAGCGTCCATGGGAGAGGGCCGGTTACGCCTGCGGGAATTGAAGTCCGGCGCGGACGCCCACGGTTTTGCGGGCGACATCGACGTCGATCTTTCGGCGTTTCCGGCCGCGACTTCGCTTGTCGCCCGTTTAGACAGCGCACCGTTCACCGGTGTCTTGCCGGGCGTGTTTCCCGAAGAGGAAAGCACCCCCTCGATCGCGGGCCCGCTGTGCCAGGGCGAACTGCGCGCGAGCGCACAAGGTACGAACCTTACGCAAGCCCTCCTTCACGTGCAGTCCCTTGAGCCTGTGAGGATTGATTCGGAGCGGCTGCGCCAGTACGGCGCGCAATCCGGCAATACACCGGCCGCCTCGAGCGCGTCGGCCCCGGCCCCGCCGGCGGAGGCCTCGATGGGCGTGCTCACGGTGGACGCGGCGCAGGAGGCGGATTATCTGGCCGGCAAGGCGACACTGGCCTGCGGCGCGGGACCGCTCGAATGGCCGGTCAGGATTAAAGCTCGCCCATAGTCGAGACGTACGGATTCGGAGCGATTCCGGACGCCGGAGGATACCGTCCCAAGGCAAGAGTCTTATACCTCGGGGCGGCCTTCGCGTTTGCCGCCCATCGAGAGGGAGAAATGCAATGCCGTTGACGAGGCAGGGCTCGCTTAAGACGCTGTGGCTCGAGGGAACGCCCGAGCAGATGGGCGAGGAGTACGGCCGTCTGCTGCATGACGAGATACACCTGCTTCTTGACGGATTCGTGCGACGAAGCAAGCGCCTGATCGGCCTTCCTTACTCCATCCTCATGGAAAAAGCTCAGGAGTTCATCCCCTTCATCCCGGAGCATCACCTGCGGGAAATGCGCGCCCTTGCGGAAGCCAGCGGCACGTCGTTTGCCGAAATCATCGCCGCCAATTGCCTTGCCGATGTGGACGAATGCCACATGCAACAACTACTCCAGTGCTGCAACGTCGTCCTGGCTTCCGACGATCCTGACAAGCCGTTTTTTGCCCACGGCCGCAACCTGGACTTTCCCTTTACACCCGAGGTCAATCGCGAGACCGGACTCGTGGTCATCCGCCGGCCGAGTGAGCCGGACCAACTACCCACCCTGTGCGTCACCTGGAGCGGCCTCGTCGGCACGTTCACCGGCTGCAACGCGCGCGGCATGTCTACGGGCCAGGTCTCGGCACCTACCCGCAATCCGCAAGTCGGCATGCCCATCGGCTCGCAGCTTCGGCTTCTCCTTGAAAGCAGCCATTGCCTTGAGGAGGCCCAAGGGCTCGTCGAGGGCTTCCACCGTTCGCACGCGGCCAATATTGCCGTGGCCGACAGCCGCACTCGGGACGCGCTGGCCTTGGAATGCGCGCCCGCCTATTGCGCCGCCCGCTCCCTGGCGCAGGGCTACCTCGTGGTCGACAACCTCTGCCTGACAGAACAGGGCGCCGTCAATCGCTTATCCTATCCCACCGGAGCGCTCCGCCATGCCCGCGCGGTCCAGATGATTCAGGCGCTGCGCGGCGAGTTCGGCACCGCGGCGCTCATGGCGATCATGAAAGACCGCTTCGACATGTCCGTCGGCGAGGTGCGCGATCAAGATTTCCGGCAGTGTTCCACCATCTGCAATTTCATGACCGCGCAAAGCGCTCTCTTCTTGCATTCGGAGGGGCGCGTACTGGTCTCGACGAACAGCATACCGGCTCCGCTGGGCACCTACGAGGAAATCGATCTTCGCGCCGTCTTCGCTTCGGCGCCCGCCACAACGACGCTTGTCTCCTAGACCCGACTACGAACCCGGAAAAGGACTCAGACTATGCTTTCAGCGGTCTTGCTGGCAGGAGGGCTCGGCACCCGCGCCTGGCCCTATGCCGGCGTGCGGCAAAAGGTCACACTTCCCGTCCTGAACACACCGCTGGTGCGCCGGCTGGCGTTGGACCTGGCCGCGCTGGGCGTGACGGAAACGGTGGTGGTCGTGGGGCACCGCGCGCAAGCGGTACGCGGTTGCCTGGCCGACCTGCCGGGCGTCCGATTCGTCGAGCAGCGTCAGCCCGCGGGAACCGCGGACGCGGCCCTGCACGGTCTGGAGGCTACGCCGGGAGAAGACGTGCTGGTGTGCAACGGCGACATCGTCCTCGACCGTTTGGACTTGAAGCGCATTGTGGACGCGCACGCCTCGAACGGCGCGGGAGCCACGCTGCTGACGGCCGGCCGTCTGCCCAGCGCGGCCATCGTATATGCCGTCCTGATGGGCCGTGACGGGGCAGTCCATAGTGTGCAGCCGCGAACAGCCGACGGGTGGCACGGGCTCTGCTTTGGCGGCATCGTGGCGGCGCGAAAAGATCTTCTTCGGACCTACCTGCTTCGTAACCCCGGCATCATCGACACCGTGGGTGCTGGCGGTATGCCCCCCGCCGAAGCGGAATTGTGCTGTAGTTTGGATATGATGGCTCGCGAGGACGGGAATGTCGCCGCCGTGCGAGCCGTGAAGGGCATCGTAGACGTAGACAAACCCTGGCAACTGCCCGAGGCCAACCTGCTCGCCGGGGCTCTTGCCATGGCCCACGTTGAGGAGCCCATCACCCTCGGCGAAGGGGCTTCCGTGAGCGACAAGGCCACCATCGACGAAGGAGTGAAGGTGGTGCTTGGCAAGGGCGCTCGCATCGGCGACTATTGCCACATCCGCTCCTCGGTCGTTCTGGCGGACGGCGCAAAACTGCTGAACGGCGCCATGGTCCGCAACGACGGCGCCGTCTTTGTCGGTCCAAACGTGCTGGTCCAGGATTACTGTCTTATCGGCGGTCGTTCGGTACTGGGTTCGCGCACCGTCGTCGGCCATGGCGCCGATTTTATCGGGATCACCTTCGACGACGTAAGCATCCGCCATCCCGCGCAGCTCTGCGCCGTCCTGGGGTCAAAAGTCAATATCGCCGGAGGTGTTATGACCGGCAACTGGCGCTTTGACAACGCCATCAAGACCCAACGCACGGGCAAGCACCGCGAAAAGCCCGAGCACTTCGGGGAACTTACCTACATCGGCGACTACGTGCGCACGGGAAACAACGTTGTCTTCGCGCCCGGCACACGGGTCGGCTCGTATTCATGCATAGGACCGGGG
>JAVEWL010000271.1:0-7217 GCA_034004565.1 FCB group bacterium
AGGCGTTCTCGCTGCGGTTCACGTATAACGTGGATAAGGATCAATTCCGGACGGCTTGGGAAGAGGGGCTCGACAAGGCGCGGTACAACAACAAGGCTTTGCGTGGCGCGTTGGGCGAGGTTTTCCGAATCGATTTGCCGAAAGGGGATGAACTGCGGTTTGTTGCGCATCGCGACGGGACGCTTTTCGCCGAGCATAACGGAAAGCCGTTGGGGTCTTGGAAGGATCCTGAACTGGTGAAAGCGGTGTGGTCGCTTTGGATGGGTGAGAAATCCGGATCGAACTGCCGTGAGAATCTGGTTGCGCGCGAGACACGGTAGGGTTGTTGCTTAGGCTTGGGCTTTGGTCTCCCCTCACCCCCACACTCCCCGGGGAGAGGGAAAATGTAACCCCGAACTCCGATTCGGGATCTTCGCTTTTTCTTTGTATCGTTGCGCGAAAGTCCAAGATCCCGAATCGGAGTTCGGGGTTACATGAATGCGAGGAAAGGCAGCGTGGGGAGGAAGCCCTCACCCCGCCCCTCTCCCAAAGGGAGAGGGAGCCTGTCGTGGGCGAGGGTCGCCTGACTGCGCAAGTACCCACTCGCCACACCCCACTGGAGTCTTCCCCCCTCTCCCCTGGGGAGAAGGTTGGGGTAAGGGCTCATGGGTCCTTGCAGTCGTTCGCCCATCCACACCCTCAGGCCATGAAGCCGGCTTGGGGGTGCCGCCGGGAGAATTCTGGTTAAGGCAGGCGCGGGAATTTCTGGAAGTCGGGTTTGCGCTTTTCGTTGAAGGCGTTGCGGCCTTCCTGGCCTTCTTCGGTCATGTAGAAGAGCATGGTGGCGTTTCCGGCGAGTTCCTGAAGGCCGGCCTGGCCGTCGCAGTCGGCGTTGAGGGCGGCCTTGAGGCAACGGATCGCGATGGGGCTGTTGGCAAGGATCTCGCGGCACCATTGGACCGTTTCTTCTTCGAGGCGTTCGTAGGGGACGACGGTGTTGACGAGGCCCATCTCCAGCGCTTCTTGCGCGTTGTACTGGCGGCAGAGGTACCAGATCTCGCGGGCCTTCTTCTGGCCGACGAGGCGCGAAAGGTAGCTTGCGCCGAAACCGCCGTCGAAGGAACCTACCTTGGGTCCGGTCTGCTGGAAGATGGCGTTGTCGGCGGCAATGGTGAGGTCGGCCATGACGTGCAGGACGTGACCGCCGCCCACGGCGTAGCCGGCGACCATGGCGATGATGGGCTTTGGGCAGGTGCGCATCTGCCGCTGAAAATCGAGCACGTTGAGGCGCGGCACGCCGGTGTCGCCGACGTAGCCGGCATCGCCGCGGATCTTCTGGTCGCCGCCGGCACAGAAGGCTTCTTTCCCTTCGCCGGTGAGGATGATGACCCCGATCTCGCCGTCGAAGCGGGCATCGTTCAGGGCATGCTGCATTTCGTCGACGGTGAGGGGGCGGAATGCGTTACGGACTTTCGGCCGGTTGATGGTGATTTTCGCGATGCCTTCGGCCTTGTAGTACTTGATGTCGGTGTATTGCCCCGCCTCGACCCAGATAATGGACATGGATTGGCTCCTGATAGAACTGATTGGTGTTCCCGTTCCTGACCGTGGGCGTAATCGTAATCGATCCGGGGTGCGTAATGGCAATTGGCAATTGGCAATTGGCAAATGGCAAATGGCAAATGGCAAATGGCAAATGGCAAATGGCAAATGGCAAATGGCAAATGGCAAATGGCAAATGGCAAATGGCAAATGGCAAATGGCAAATGGCAATTAGCAATTGGCAATTGGCAATTGGCAAATGGCAATTGGCTGGGTGCAGCTTGTCTTTGGCTAATTGCTAATTGCTAATTGCCATTTGCCAATTGCCAATTGCTAATTGCTTATTTCGCCTTCAGGAAGGGTTTCAGGTGGCGGATGTATTCTTCGGGGTTTTCGAAGTGGACGTTGTGTCCGCAGGCGGGGACGATTTGCGCGGTTGAGAGCGGGGTCTGCTCGTGAATTTCGCGGGCGAGGGCGGCGTAGGTGTCGTCCATTCCTCCCGCGATCAGCAGCATGGGCACGCGATTCTTCTTGAGCGCGTTCCACAGGGGGGGTTGTGCGCCGGTGCCGAGGGTGCGCAGGGAGGCGGCGAGGCCGCGCGGGTCGTTCTGCAGGCGTTTGGCGACGAGGCGCTCAAAGCGCACGGGATCGGACTTCAAGGTCGCGAACATGGGTTGCTCGTACCACCAGCGAACAAAGGCTTCGAGGGGCGAATCTTCAAGCGCGGTGGCAAGGGCCTCGTCGCGCTTGCGACGCGCGGCGCGCTCGGCTTCGGTGGCGAGGCCGGGCGAGGCGGATTCGAGCACGGCGCGCTCGATGCGGCTTGCGTGTTTGAGCGCCAGGTAGAGCCCAAGGCGCGCGCCCATGGAGTATCCGACGATGGCGGAGCGCTTCACGCCGAGCGCGTCCCAGGCTTCGACGATGGACTTTGCGGTTCCGGCCATGTCGGTGGCGGGGGCGCCCTGGTTGATGCGCGACTCGCCGTGGCCGGGCAGGTCAAAGGCGATGCAGTGGTACTCGTCGAGAAAGGCGTCGATGACCACGTCCCAGTCGGCGCAGGAGCCCATGAACCCGTGGAAGAAGGACAGGGCCGGGAGCCGGGTATCGCCGTATCGTTCAAAGGTGAGCATGGCTAGAATTCGCCACTGTCGAGCGCTTCGACGATTGTGGCCTGGAGCGCGCGGTGCACGTGGAAGTTCTCCTCGCGGTCAGTAACGATTTCGATCAGTGTGGATATGCCCCGGTCGCGGGCCTGCTGGTATGCATCGACGAAGGCGGTTTTCGAGCGGGGCTGGGCGTATTCGAGGCCGAACATGGCCGCCACGGGTTCGAACGTCGCGCCGTGGGGCGTGGCGAAGGTGTCTTCGAAGTGGTCGCGGAACTTCGCCACGGGCAGAAAGTGGAAGATACCGCCGCCGTTGTTGTTGATGATGATGAAGATGACGGGCGCGGCCTCTTTCGGGGCAAGCGCGAAGGAATTAAGGTCGTGCAGGGCGGCGAGATCGCCGAGGATGGCGGTCACGGCGCGCCCGCTGCCGTGCGACCAGCCGATGGCCGTGGCCACGCAGCCGTCGATACCGCTGGCGCCGCGGTTGGCCGCCACGCGCGCGGGAGCCCCGCCCGCAAACCCAAACATGTCCATGTCGCGGATGGGCATGCTGTTTCCGAGAAACAGGAGGTCGCCTTCGCGCAGGTGGCGCGAGGTTAATTGCGCCACGGCGATCTCGGTCAGGGACGCATCGTGGTCCACAAATTCCTGTACGAGTTCCATCACCCGCATGCTGCCGCGGCGGAAGGGGTAGAGCCAGGAGTCTTCGCCCTTGCGCGTTACGGCGGGGCTGATCGCGCCGCAGAAATCCGCCACGCCCAGTTCACCCCGGAGCGTCACGCGGTGCGCGGGGTCCTGGCGCAGGGGGTGGTCGTTGATCAGAATGTAATTCGGCGGCGGGTTGGTCTCGAGCTGGCGCAGGAAACGCTTTGAGGTAATCGGGCCGCCGAGGTGCAGGATGGTCTGCGGATGGAACAGGCGGCGGAAACGCTCGGAATTCAGGAGTTGGTCGAAATAGTGAATCAGCGGTGTGCGGATGTCGCCGAGGCGAAGGCCCGACATTACGTCCGGCAGGGTCGGCCAGTTCAGGGCGCGGGCGAGTTTCAGGACCGCTTCGCTTTCTTCGCGAGAATCGAGCTTGCCCACGACGAGAAAACCGTGTCGCGTCGCGTCGATGCGCTCGAGACTTTCCTTGAGCACGTTCGGATCGTTGCCGGTGCGCATGCCGCCGTAGGTGGAGTAGGGAGCCTTGGCGTTGCACCAGGTGCGCACGCTGGACAGGTAGGTTCCAAATTCCTGGCCGGTCGAAATCGGCGCAAGCGGCTCGCGCAGCATGATGTTGAGGTGCACGGGGCCCGCGGGCGATCGCATGCAGCGGTATACAGCCTGATCGATCGTGGTCAGGACGACTTCCGGCGGAATTTCGAGCGACGGCGTGGGCAGGGTCTGTTCCCAGCGCGTGTAGGCGCCGTAGAGGCGGACCTGGTCGACGCTCTGGTTGGCGCCGCAGGCAAGCAGCTCGGGCGGGCGATCGGCGGTCAGGACGATGAGCGGAACGCGCGTGCTCGAGGCTTCCACGATGGCCGGGAAATAGTTGGCGGCGGCGGTGCCGGAGGTACAGATGAGGGCCGCGGGTGTCTTGGCCGCCGCGGCATGGCCGAGGGCGTGGAACGCGGCGCCGCGCTCGTCGAAGTGGACAAAGCGCCTCGCGCGCGGGTTCTCGGCCACGGCGAGGGCCAGGGGCGCGCTGCGCGAACCGGGCGAGATATGGAATCCGGTCACGCCCGAGCGCACCAGCTCTTCGACGATCAGCTGGGCCCAGAGTGTGTTTATGTTGGGCGCGTCAAATTTCATCGCCGACCAGAACGCGCGACAGGTTGCTCATCTTTCCCTCGATCTCGTCCCATTCCCCTTGGGGAGTGGAGCCCGGGACGATTCCTGCCCCTGAGTATACCGATATCGAGGCGTCGTGAACCAGACCGCAGCGGATGCCCACGGCGAATTCGGCGGCGTCGCGGCTGACCCAGCCCACGGGCCCGGCGTACCAGCCGCGGTCGAAGGGTTCGAGGCGGGCGATCCAGTCCATGGCCTCGCGCTTGGGGCTGCCGCCGACGGCCGGGGTCGGATGGAGCACGCGGAGGATCTCGGCGTCGGAGGAGGTCTCCGCGAGGATGCCTTCGATGCGGCGGTGCAGGTGCTGGCATTCGGAGAGGCGCAGGAGCGACAGTTCGTCGCCACGTTGGACCGCGCCGCACAGCGAGGCGAAACCCGCCACGAGCGCGTCCACCACGAAACGATGTTCGCGCACGTCTTTCTCGCTTGCAAGGAGTTCGCGGGATAAAGCTTCGTCTTCCTCGGGCGTGCGGCCGCGCGGACGCGTACCGGCGACGGCTTCGCTTTCGAGGTGCCGGCCGTGGCGCTTGTAGAGGCGTTCGGGCGAGGCGCCGAGGAATGCGACGCCGCGCGCGGGCTGGAAATAGAAGCGGTATGCGCGGCCCACGCGCAGGGTGAGGCGGCGCAGGAGTTCGCCCGCGTCGGAGGCGGACGGAAAATCGAAACGCGACTCGCGCGCGAGGACGATCTTTTCGAGTTCGCCCGCGTGCAGCAGCGACAGGGCCTCGTTGATGGTGCGGGTCCAGCCTTCGCGATCGGGGCTGTCGGTCCGGGCCAAGGGAGGCTCCATGGGGGCGTTCGCGCCGGGCTCGGGAAACTGCAAGGAATGCAGACCGGCGTGGATCTCTTCGAAAAGCTCGTCCACGCGCGCCTGCTCGGGGGCGATCAGGTTGCAGGCGAGGTAGGAATGACCGTCGGCCACCATCAGTTCGAAACGAGGCAGCACGAAGCGGCACGCGCCGAACGGACGCCATGCTTCGGAGCTTGGCACGCGCGTGTTAAAGCGCAGTCCGCCGAGGTAACGCAGCCGGGGATGCGCACAGGCCAGACGCTCGCGCAGGCGCGCGAATACGCCCGAACCGTCGCCGTTCGTTTCGACGAGCGTATCGGCCGAACCGATGCCGGCGATTTCGAATACGCCGGAGCGGTCGGCCCAGTAGGTCTTTTCGCCGGCATCCTGCGCGCGGAGCCAGGCCTGGGCGTCGGTGCGGCGCACGGGCATCTCGACGCGCAAGGCGCAGCCCGGCGCCGATGCTCCGTCGAGCGATTCCAGGAGCAACTGTTCCACCAGCGCGGCCAGGGAGCGTCGCGCGGGTTCCGGTTCGTATGCCTCGGGAGGTGTCAGACTGGAAGACATGCTTTTCGCGACTGCCTTACTCGGTTGTCTTGATGCCAGGGAAAAGGCGAGGGTGTCCCACCGCCCGGTACGCAGGCAATGGTAGCAGAATGAGCGGGGTTTAGGTAAGTCGTTGGGATTGGATGGGAAGTATGGGAGTTATGAGAGGGATGGGAGTCATGGGAAGGCGAATCTGAAATCGAAAATCTAAAATGGAAAAGCCGTCTGTCATTCCCGTGCATGTGGGAACCCAGAACCTGCGGACCAGCCATCCTTGATTGACCCTGAGTTCCCGCCTGCACGGGTATGACAGGCGGCTCACCTGCGGCACGGGTCCTCTGGAACGGCATTAAAGAATGCTTACGGTCTCTTTCATGTCGTGCAGGAGGCCTTGCGCCAACTCGACCTTGTCCGATTCCTCCGCCAGTTCGTATGCGTTAATGAGGTTGTGCAGCATGCGCGTGACAAAGGCAATCGCGCTTGCCGGTTCGTTCATGAGGTGCTGCTGCTGGGGCGGCAGGCTCGAGCGGCGCTCTTCCACTTCCGCCAGCGTCAGCACGCGGCCGCGGTTGAAACAGTCGAAATACATCTCGCGTCCGCTGAGGTCCACGCGCGCCAGGAAGTGGCCCGGCACCGAACAGCCCTCGATCGGAATGCCCACGCGGCGTCCGACCAGCATTAACACGATGGTCAGGCTGATGGGCAGGCCCCTGCCGCTCTCGATGACGTGGATGAGGTTGCAGTTCAGGGGATTGTAATAGTCGTCCACGTTGCCGCGAAGCTGGCGCGTAAAAAGGTAACGGCTCAGGCCCACGGCGTCGGTCGCGAGACCGCTTGCCAGGAACCCGCCGGCCAAATCATCCAGCAAATCGCTCAGGCGCACCGGCGGAACCCATCCGTACTGGATGAACGCAAGCAGTTCGCAGGCGCGTTCCAGTTGGACGATGTCGCGGCAGTGGTGCTGCCACTGATGCCATTCCTGGCGCAGCTTGACCGCGTCGCGATAGGACGAGAGGATATTCTTCACCACCGAGCGCTGGCGGTGGGTTAAGACATCGCAAAGGGCAAGCAACTCTTCCTCGAGGGAGGGACCGAAGGAAAGCAGTTCGCGAATCACGTGCTCGCGCACCTGGGGAGAGTTGTCGTCCAGAAGTTGAATCAAGT
Organism: FCB group bacterium; assembly: GCA_034004565.1. Taxonomy (GTDB): domain Bacteria; phylum Hydrogenedentota; class Hydrogenedentia; order Hydrogenedentales; family SLHB01; genus JAVEWL01. The sequence goes on from JAVEWL010000271.1 coordinate 6,963, forward strand.
ACGGCAGTTGAGTCTTGTCTGCCATGGGTAATACGCCTCCAGCTCCGTCTGCAGCCCATCCTTGGACGAACACGCGCCGCCTCTTGCCCAAGAGGTACAAATCCGATGCGCATTCATGGCCGGAAAACATTCCGGCATGGCTTCCAATGCTCTTGGAGAGCCATCCTGGTCGCCGATACTATGCCTGGTGCATCTTACCCTATTTTTCGGGATTTTGCCACGGGAACTTGAGCTTGATGTGAGAGGAGCCCGTGT
>JAVEWL010000272.1:0-7199 GCA_034004565.1 FCB group bacterium
CACGGCGCAACGTCGCGCGTGTTGTCGACTTCCCAGGCGTCCGCGCGGCCACGCGATCCACGAACCCGATGCGCGGCGACGCGTGGTAATTGTTGAGGATGCTGACGTAATACTGGATGCGATAGAGGCCGCCCGTCGTGAAGCCGGCGTAGGGCGCCTCCCAGCGCTTTTCGGCGGCGTTCCAGGTGAAGTCGACCCAGATCATGCCGCTGACAGGCTGCTCGTCGTCGCCCCGGCCCACGCTGCGGTTCAGATTCGGCGGCACGATCAGCGCGCCCGCGCCGTCCACGGGGAAACCGGCCACAACGTCCGAAAGCCACAGCGTCGCGGTGTTCGAGGTGATGGCCTGCGGTTCTTTAATCTCGCCGATATACACCGCCGGCGCGGGCCGATCAAAGTCCGCGCCCGGCCGCGCCGTCGCCGCTACGAGCCCGTCGCTCAGTTCATTCGGGACGCCGTTGCCGTTGTCGTCGATCTGCGGCACTTGCAAAGGATTGATCGATTCGATATTGACCTTCGCGGTCGAGAAGGCCTCGCCGTAGGTCATGCCGTTCCAGATCTGTTCCCAGAAGGGCAGCGAGAAACTTACCGACTGCTCCTGGTCGAACATCGCGACGCCTTCGGTGGGGCCGATGTTGCTGCCCGTGATGGTGATGCGCTTGATGCCGTTCTTGCGGGCGTCCTTGGACATCGCGAGTTCGTCCACGAAGCTGCCCGCTTCGCACATATCGAGCACGGTCGTAACAACCGGCGCCGGCGTTGTCGCCTGAAGCTGGGTCACCCACGAGGCGTACTCCGCCGCGCCCAGATAATCTACGCCGTTAACCCGGAACCGGTTCTGCTGGCCGTGATCCACCATGTAAACGAGCATGCGGTTCGTGCCGTAGCCCCAGCGCGTAATGGCGCTGCGCAGGCCCGGGAGCGTGGGCGGGGCAAACGTGTCGGAGACTTCGTCTCCGTCGCCGTCGATGGGCAGGCCCGCAAGAATGCGGATGTTTTCCTTGGGCAGGCCCTGGAGCAGGAGGGAATCGTAGCCGCGCTTCACCAGTTCCGTGAACGCGGGGTAGAGCGCGTCGTCGCTGTCGCCGCCGACGAGGAAGACCGCCTTCGACGAATCGCCCACTTCTTCCAGCACATCGATGAAGATGCGGTAGTTGGGGTTGGCGTCGGTGCTCTCGATGATGTCCACCGTCTGCGCGTTCGGGCCGGCCGTGTAGACGCCGTTGGTGATGTTGCCGCCGCTCCCGTTGAAGATGTAGCGGAACGAGGCCGCCTGGCTGTTGATGGTGAAGGTCCATTCCTGGCCCGCCACCACGCGCGTCTGCCAGTAGAGCAGGCCCGTGTCGCTGCCGTTGCGGTAAAAATGCAGGTAGGGGTACCGGCTGAATTCCAGCGTCGGTTCGGTGGGGTCAATGTACTGATGCGCGACGAAAAGGTCGTCGTCGCCGTCCGTATCGATGTCCGCGAACCCGATGTTGCGCGCGTAATAGGGGTATTCGCCGGTCGCGGCAATCGTGCCCGCATAATCCAACGAGGCGGAGGGCGGGCTGGTATCCGTGTGGAGCACATTGCGCCAGACGTGATGCGTGCAGATTTCGTAATTGAATTGTTCGGACAGGGTCAGCACGAGGTCGGGACGTCCGTCGCGGTCCACATCGGTCGCGGCAACGTTTTCAATTAATCCGGGCCACAGAGACTGTCCGTTTTCATCTTTCAAGACTATTTCGCCGACCGGCTTCCAGTGAGTCAGGTTCGGCGCAAAGTTCTCCGTGTCCTGTGACAGGTAGTAGAGCGCACCTTCATCGTTATCCTCGCTATCTTTCCAGCCGATCGCGGCGATGATCTCGAGCACGCCGTCTTCGGAGCCATTGAAGTCGGCCACGGCCAAACCTCGGGCCTGCACGTCCAACGCGCCCGGCGGCACGATGCTGAAATAGGGCCCTTCGGCGGCGTCGAACCAGGGCACAAAGCCCGGCACATTGCCGTGTGCGGCATGAATTCGGATTTCGCCGTCCTGGCCCTGCACGAAGAGTTCCGTGTTGCCGTCGCCGTCGCCGTCCGCGAAGGCGTAGAGATCCTGGCGATAGCGGTTCTCGGAGGTCCCCAGGCCCAGGACGGGCGCCGCCAGCGCCGTGGCATAATCCCAGATGGCCGAGTAGGGCGTACCCACGTTCGCAACGACACTCAGTTGCCCCGTCATGTCGTCGATGCGGAACATATCGAGGTCGCCGTCGCTGTCGTAGTCCCAGAAGGCCGGCGAGCCGGTGCCGGCGTCGAACGCCACCGCGTTCTGCTGAATCAGTTCGTATTGTTCGCCGCGCGCGTTGTAGCGCCAGGTCAGCAGCATGCCCTGCACCGCCACGTAGAAGTCCGGATAGCTCGAGACGTCCGGCCCCGGCCGCACCGCGAACGCGCCCTGCACGTGCTCGAAAAACGCCGACTGCGTGTATGGGATCACCTCGACGTCCAGGGTCGCGTCCCACCGCGCGGGGTCCGTGAGGGCCCGCGTGCGATCGATGCAGCGCGACCAGTGCACGCCGTCTTCCGAGTTGTAGAAGAGAAAGTCGATGTCGCCGTCGGCGTCCCAGTCGCCGAATTCCATGTCCGTCACGACGTCCACATACGTGGTCTTGGCGACGCCGATGTAGCGATCCTTCGGAAGCAGCCAGGGGCCCGTCTCATTTCGGTCGGACTTCGACGCGGTGCGCGGTTCTGGCATCAGGTCCGACAGTGGCGTCAATTCCGTGCGATCGCCCCACGCGGGGATTCTTATCGTGCCCGTGTTGGGCAGGTAATACACCTTCGGTGCGGCGCTGGGCGGGTTCATGGTGAATTCGACGAAGGCGATCTCGTAGGCGCCGTCGCCGTTGAGGTCGACGAGGTCGACCGCGCCCAATGCGCGGCCTGACTGCGGACTGGTATAGACGGGAATCGCGCGCGGCGTGAAATGCGGCGTCTCGCGCGGGCCTTCGTTCAGATACACGTAGATGGCCGAGCCGCCGCCGCCGACGTAGTTGTTGCACACGGCCACCGCATCCGGCAGGCCGTCGCCGTCCACGTCGGCGAAGTCCATGTAGCGACCGAGGTACCAGAGCGGCGCCGGGTCGTCCATATTGACGGGGCGCTGGCCGCCGGGATAGAACGCGCGGTTGTTGCCGAGGTTGCGCATGACCTGGGGCGGACCTGTCAACGAGGGCATCACGAAGTCGTAGTCGTTGTCGGCATCGAGGTCGACCACCGTCACGCCGCTCGAGCGGTAGGGAGGACCGTACACGTAGCCGTCGCCGTAGGATGTGCGGCCCCAGACTTCGAAGGTGTACTCGGGAAGCTGGGCTTCCGCGGTTCGCGATAAGAGCGATAAGATCATGCATCCGACAAGCAATATCGTACCGTGGCACTTTGTCATGAACAGAACCCCTGCACTGTGCCTTCACTCGCAACCAGACCCAATTCTCGAAAGGTTATCGGCTATTATACCATTGGCTGTAGATTTTGAGAATGCTGAAATTGAGAAAGAGCAACGATTTATGGCTTGGGTTGGATTGTTGCGGAATATGCGGAGTTATTTGTCCTGAGTCATTTGTTTTGCGCGCTGCCGATGCCACACCCACGCCACTATTGCCGCGACGACGAGTCCAAAACTGATCAACTGCGATACCGTCATTCCCAGAACCGGCTTGCCGCTGTCGCCCCGGAAAACCTCGACCGTGAACCTCGCTACACCATACAGGAACAGGTAGCCGATCATTACGTGGCCGCGGAAAGACTTTCGGGCCAGGAGGGCTTTGAGCAGCAGGAACGCGATGAGCAGCCCGCCCACCATGTAAAGCTGTGTCGGATGGACGGGCAGCGTGTGCGGGTCGCCCGGTTGAATGAGGCCTTCTTCGACGTGTGCGCTGTACGCGGCGCAACCCGGCGGGAAGCTTACGGTCCAAGGCAATCCGCTGACTGCGCCCCAGCAGCAGCCGTTCAGGAAGCAGCCTACCCGCGTGATGGCCTCGCCCAGTGCGAGGTAGGGCGCCATAATGTCCCCCGCGGGCAGAAATGGGATGTGCAGTCGCCGCAGGTATAGCCAAAGGACCAGCACGCCGCCGATGAGGCCGCCGTAGAAGACGAGGCCTCCTTCCCAGAGGAGGAGGGCGCGCCACCATTCTCGCATCGGCGCGTATTGGAGCGCCCAGAAGAGCTTTGCTCCGAGGAGGGCGCCGATGAGCCCCCAGGCGCCGGCCTGCGGCGGCAGTACGAAGCCTTCGTCGCGTCGCTGCGATTCACGCACGGCGAGCAGGGTGCAGACCAGGAAGGCCAGGGCGAGCAGGGTCCGGTATGCGTGGAACGGCACGCCGAGGATGTTGAACAGTTCAGGCCTCATGCCTGCCGCCAATAGCGCTTTGTGATACCCCCAGATTTCTTTGTGGCACCCCCAAACTTGTTTGGGGGTGTGTTTTCAGCGTCAATCGCTATCCCACTCCCCCAAACAAGTTTGGGGGTGCCACAAAGAAATCTGGGGCTGGCATAAACCACTTGGTCCATCGGGTGCGCGGGATGTAGGGTCATCAAGCCAGCCCTCCGCCGTCTACCAGCAGGACGGCGCCGTTGGTGTAGCTTGAGGCGTCTGAAGCGAGGTAGACGGCCGCACCGGCCATTTCCGAGGGTTGGGCGTGGCGGCCGAGGGGGACGGTTTCCATGACCTTACGGTAGATGGCTTCGTTTTCGATCAGGGCCGCGGCGAAGCGGGTTTCGGTGAGGCCGGGACAGAGCACGTTGCAGCGCACGCCGGTGCCCCCCAACTCGCGCGCGAAGGCTTTGGTCATCATGACGACCGCCGCCTTGGTCATGGAGTAGGCGGCCTGCCCGGGCAGGGGGGAGAGGCCCGCGATGGATGCGATATTGACGATGGCGCCCTTGCCTTGCGCGCTCATGCGCCGCGCGGCCTGCTGTGCCATCAGGAAGTAGCCTTTGACGTTGAGGTCGAAGGTTTTTTCGAAGGCTTCGAGCGGCGTATCGAGGACGGGACCCATGTAGGGATTGGTCGCCGCATTGTTCACGAGGATGTCGATGCGGCCGACCTCGCGATCGAGCCACTCGTAGAGCGCCGCAATCTGGTCTGGGCGTCCGGTATGGCAGGCTTTCGCCCAGGCCTGCACGCCCATGGCGCGCAGTTCCGCCGCCAGCGCATCAAGGGGTTCCTGCTTACGCGCCACCAGCACGAGCGATGCGCCCTGCTCCGCAAAGCCGCGGGCAATCGCCTCGCCGATTCCGCGGCTCGCGCCGGTAATCAACGCGACACGGCCCGCCAGGGAAAAGTCCGCCAAGGCCATTGGGCCCTCCTTTCAGCGTTCGTTTTCCCCCGCCCACAAGCCCGACTGTCAATCCAGGTTCTTCAGGCCCGACCGGGCCACGCCGAACCCGATAAGCCCGACTCCCACCAGTGCCAGATACTCGATATCTTGAATCGAAAGCGCCACACCCGTCCCGATCGCCAACAGGCCGGCCAGCATCAAAAGCTGATAACGCTTCCGAAGCCGCTTCCGCGCCTCGGGCGCGATCGGCACCGGTTCGAGCGGCCGCCCACAATGCGGACATGCCGCCGCCCGGTCGGAAACCGGACGGCGGCAGTCTGGACAAAAAGTTAACGACATGGGACCGTTAGCTGTGCTTGTACTTGGTGCCCATGAGGTGCGTGAGGATGTAGCGGTCGAGTTCGTCGTAGTCGCGCGCCTTGATGAGTTGCGCTTCGTACGCCTTGTCGAGCGTGTTGACCTTCTCGAGCATGTCCATGAAGGTCTGCTTGCTGTTGCGCAGGTGCTTCCAAGCGACGTCCTGCTTCTGGGTGCGGATGGCTTTCACGTCGAGGCCGACCCATTCGCCCTTGTGGCCGTAGCCGTACTCTTCGAGCACGCGGACCTGGTTGAAGGCGCGGCGCGGGTTGTAGGAGCCGAAGCTCTTGTCCTGGTCGAACTTGAGGCCGCCCTGATCGTTCAGGTGGATGCTCCACAGCTTGCCGTGCGCGAGCGCATAAGCCATGTCGTCGGCGGGATCGAGGCCCGCAAGGATCGAGTGGGCCGATTCGATGAGGCCGCCCACGCGCGTCGGGTCGACGGTGAGGTACGCCAGGCCGAGGGCGTGGCCGATGGTCGGGATGATGGCGCTGTCGACGGGTTCGTTCGGCTTGGGCTCGATGAGGACGCGGATGTTCTCGTCGTACTCGAGGCAAGCGTTGATGGCGTCGCGAACCTGGAGGACTTCCTCGCGCGGGTTCTTGCTCTCGCGGATGTAGGAGCCTTCGCGGGCGAGCCACAGCACGATGTTGCGCGTGCCGAGGATGTTCGCGATGTCGATAGCCTTCTTGCTGCGGTCGATGGCGTACTTGCGGTTCTTGGGATCGTTGTTCGTGTAGGCGCCGTCGATGGTCTGCGGGGCGAACCACAGGCGCGGCGCGACGAACTCGCCCACGAGCCCGTGCTCGTCGAGCATCTTCTTGATCTTTTTCGCTTCGCGGTTGATCTGCTCGGGCGATTTCGTATCGATGTCGGCGACCACGTCGTCGTCGTGGAACTGCATGCCGTCGAACCCGAGGTCCTTCGCGACCTTCATCTTCTTGGCAAGCGGTTCCGGCTTGCGGACCGTGGGACCGAACGGGTCGGAGCCTTCGTCGATATTCCACGGACCGAACGAAAAGCGATACTTGCCCTGGTACTTCGCCATTGCACCCTTCCTCCTTCTGCAAACGGGTTCGTTATAAACCCGCGATTTGGCGCGTAGCATAACGCTCATCCGCAAACCGTTCAACCGTGCAACTTCCAGTATGCCTAACGACTTCCGCCGCAAGGCTCCTATGGCCCCCACCTCCAGGCCGGCCTGAAGGTGGGGTTGCGAAGAAAAGACAAAAGACCCCGAATGGGAATTCGGGGTTACATTGGGGGCAAGAAAGAAAATGCCCGGCGTTGATGGGGGCAACGCCGGGCGGAGCAAGGGAAGGAGACACAACGTCCACGGGTCCGGTCGGGTGACCCATCGACAAACTCAATCATCTTGGTTGAGGTGGAATCGGCTTGCCTTTGCCGTTGCCCACACAACGGTTTCGGGAAACCCTTTGCCACGTCAACCCTGAAACTTCATCAACCTTCGCCTTTGTTCACAGAGAACCTCGCTTCCTTATTTCCGGAGTTTGTCTTATTTCATTCATCACACCTGATTCT
>JAVEWL010000273.1:0-7195 GCA_034004565.1 FCB group bacterium
GGCGATCGTGTTCAACCTGCCGGAGAAGCTGTGTGCGGCGCGCAATCGCGAACGGCCGGACCGCGATTTCGGTCCGCACGTGGTGCGTCAGCAGGCGCAGCAATTGCAGCGCTCGCTACGAGGCCTGAGGAAGGAAGGCTTTCGGCACGTCTACGTCTTGGAGTCCGAGGAAGACGTGGAAGGCGCCGCGATTGAGCTGGACCGCCTGTTCAACAACAAGGAAGTCGATCTCGGTCCGTTCGATATCGTCGGCGACGTACACGGCTGCTACGACGAGCTGGCGGAGTTGCTGGGGAACCTGGGATACCGCGTCGAAGCCAACGACGGCGCGATTTGCGTCGAACCGCCGGAAGGTCGTAAGGCGGTGTTTGTGGGCGACCTCGTCGATCGCGGTCCGAGGATTGCCGATGTGCTGCGGCTGGTCATGTCGATGGTGGAGGCCGGCACGGCGTACTGCGTGCCGGGAAACCACGACATCAAGCTGGTCCGCAAGCTCGACGGGCGCGACGTGAACATCGTGCACGGTTTGGCCGAGTCCGTGGAGCAACTGGAGCGCGAGTCGCCGGAGTTCCGCGCAAAGGTGCGCGAGTTCCTCGACGGCTTGACCAGCCACTTCGTTCTGGACGAGGGAAACCTCGTGGTGGCGCACGCGGGCATGAAGGAAAACATGCAGGGGCGCGCTTCGGGCCGCGTGCGCGACTTCGCGCTCTACGGCGAGACAAGCGGCGAAACGGACGAGTTCGGCCTGCCCGTGCGTTATCCCTGGGCCGTGGATTATCGCGGCAAGGCGACGGTCGTCTACGGCCATACGCCCGTCCTGGAACCGGAATGGGTGAACCGGACCATCAACATCGACACGGGCTGCGTGTTCGGCGGGAAACTGACCGCGCTGCGCTACCCGGAGAAGGAATTGGTCAGCGTTCCGGCCGCGCGCGAGTATTGCGAGCCGGTGCGTCCCCTCGCGCCGCCCGCGCCGACCCGGCCGGACGATTTGCTGGATATCGGCGACGTTATCGGCAAGCGGGTGGTCGAGACGCGGCTGCGCGGAAACATCACCGTGCGCGAAGAGAACGCCGCGGCTGCGCTCGAGGTCATGAGCCGCTTCGCCGTCAACCCGCGCTGGCTCATTTACCTGCCGCCGACGATGTCGCCTTCGGAGACGGCCTCGGAAGAGGGCTACCTGGAGTATCCGAGGGAGGCCTTCGACCATTTCAGGTCGGCGCAGGTGGGACAGGTGGTCTGCCAGGAAAAGCACATGGGCTCGCGGACGGTGGTTATCGTGTGTCGGAACGAGGACGTGGCCTGGAAGCGCTTCGGCGTGCGCGGAGAGGGCATCGGCGTCTGCCATACGCGCACGGGGCGGCGCTTTTTCGAGGACCCCGCGCTGGAAGACGGACTGCTGCGAACGGTGGAGAACGCGGCAACGCGGGCGGGCCTTTGGGAGGAGTTGCAGACCGATTGGCTGTGCCTCGATTGCGAACTGATGCCGTGGTCGGTCAAGGCGCAGGCGTTGCTCCGAAGGCAATATGCGGCGGCGGGCGTTGCGGCGGAGGTGTCGCTCGACAAGGCCGTCGTCGCGCTTCAGACCGGCGTCGAGCGCCATGTGGAAAGTCAGGACGACGCAACGCCGGAGTCGCTGCTGGCGCGGTACCGCGAACGGCTCGTCGCATCCCGACTCTTCCGCAAGGCTTATCGCCACTATTGCTGGCCGGTGCGCGGTCTGTCGGATCTGCGGCTCGCGCCCTTTCACGTTCTCGCAGGCGAACAGAGCGTGTACACCGACCGCGACCACGTCTGGCACATGAACACCATCGCCCGGCTCTGCGACGCGGCGGATTCGCAATTGCTCAAGAAGACGCCGTGGAAGTTGGTTGACCTGCAAGACGAGGCGAGCATCGGCGCGGCCGTGGATTGGTGGCTCGAGCTCACGGGCGCCGGAGGCGAGGGAATGGTCATCAAGCCCCTGGGCTTCGTCGAGCGCGGCAAGAAGGGCCTCGTGCAGCCCGCGTTGAAGTGCCGCGGCCGCGAATACCTGCGTATCATCTACGGCCCGGAATACCTGGTCCCGGCCAACCTCGCGCGATTGAAGAACCGTGCGTTGAACACCAAGCGCTCCCTCGCGTTGCGCGAGTTTGCGCTCGGCGTCGAGGCCCTGGAGCGCTTCGGCAGGCACGAACCGCTGTACAAGGTTCACGAATGCGTCTTCGGCGTACTGGCTCTTGAAAGCGAACCCGTGGATCCGCGATTGTAACCGGCTTCGAGCACGAAACTTCCCGTCAAAGGGCAAAGGTCTCGGAAATGGATATGGAAAAATAGGGAAGCGTCCCTGAATTTCCCATGCTCGCGCGCGAAAGCCGAGGCTCCCTGATAGTCCGCCGCCTATCTATCGTCTCCGGCCATACCACCCCAGGCACAAACGCGGCTGGCGCATCCGAGCCCGGCGTGGCTATAATTCGCCTTCAGTCCGCGTATCGTCCGGGGAGGCCAAATGAATACGCTTGCGAGTCGCGTGCTTTGGGTATGTGTTGTCGTGGGGTGGAGTGCCGCTGCCGAATCTCAGGCCCCTGAGCCGCCGCCCAGCCCTCCGCAGAGCGAATGGGCCTTTGTGGACGCCTTGGCCGCGCCCCTCGTGCGGACGCCGCACTGGGACCGGCAAGAGAAGAAGTCCGGTGAAGCCAGCCTTTTGCAGGGCGTTCGCGTGGAGGCAGCCTTTCCCGATCCCGAAGGTCTCCTGGATACAGCTTATCAGGATCTGCAAGCCTTCTTCGCGGACACAGGCGTGGCGGCAAATGGCACGTATCGCATCGTCACCGAACAGGCCCCCACGCAACAATTCGAGGCCTTCAAACTGAGCGTGTCGGAGAACGAGTGCCGCATCCAGGCCGCCGATACGGAAGGCATCCGACGCGCGATCTTCTTCCTCGAAGACGAACTCATGGGCGCCGAGGGTCCGTTCCTCCGGCTGGGGACCGTCGAGCGGGCCCCCTTCATCCGCAGCCGGATCTCGCGCTGCTTCTTCGGTCCCATCAAGCGGCCGCCCAAGAACAAGGACGAACTGCTCGACGAGGTGGACTACTATCCCGGCCACTACCTCAACCGCCTCGCGCACGACGGCGTAAACGGACTTTGGCTCACGATCGAGTTCAAGGACATCTGCAAGACGTCGCTGACCACCGTGGTCGATCCCGACCGCGATCGACGCCTGGAGAAGCTGCGCAAGACCGTCGCCAAATGCCGCCGCTATGGCATCAATGTCTTCGTGTTCTGCATCGAGCCGCGCGTGATGTCGCCCGACAATCCCCTGCTCCAGGACCACCCGGAACTGGGAAGCAAGGCTTTTCGAGGGGACGCCCTATTGTTCTGCCCCTTCTCCGATGCCGCGCAGACGTACCTTTACGAGGCTGTGAACGATATCTTCTCCCAGGTTCCCAATCTTGGCGGGCTTATCAACATCAGCTTCGGAGAGCGCTGGACGACCTGCCTCAGCGCGGCCGATGAAAACTGGCGCGTGGCATGTCCCACCTGCGCGACCAAGGAGCCGGGCGAAATCCTGAACGCGTCCCTCTCCGCCATGGAGCGCGGAATGCACGCGGCCAATCCCGGCGCGAAATTGATCTCCTGGCTGTACGTCCCCGGCAACGGCACCGGCGTGCGCCAAAGCACGGCTCCCTTCGAAAACATCGCCCGGCACACCCCGCCCGGCGTCATCTGCCAATTCAACTTCGAATCGAACGGGACCAAGGTGCAACTCGACAAGGAACGGCACGCCGGCGATTACTGGCTGTCCTACGTCGGCCCGAGCGACGTGTTCAAGGGCGTTGCCTCCGCGGCGGCCGAGAGCGGCGTTACGATGGGCGCAAAGCTCCAGGCCTGCAATTCGTTCGAGGTCTCAACGGTGCCCTACGTCCCCGTGCCGGGTAACCTCTACCGCAAATACCGCGAGATGCGCCGGCTGGCCGTTACGGACGTCATGCAGTGCTGGTACAGCGGCTCGATGCCTTCGGTGATGAACCGTGCCGCCGCAAGTGCACTGCCTTTCGCCCCGGAAGGCCTCGGCGAGGATGAATTCCTTCTGAAACTTGCACAGAGCGATTGGGGCTCCGCCCACGCCGAACGCGTTGCGCGCGCCTGGCGGCTCTTCGCCAAAGCCTACGACAACTACCCCCTCACGAACGCGTTTCAATATTACGGCCCCATGCACGACGGGATCGTGTGGCCGCTCCACTTGAAACCCGTCCACAAAAACCTGTCGCCCGTGTGGAAGCTCGAGTTCCCGCCCAGCGGCGACCGCATCGGCGAATGTTTTTCGGGCAGCCACACGCTCGAGGAAATGCTCGAGCTCTGCAAACGCATGTCGGACACCTGGCAGGAAGGATTGAAGGAGCTTCTCGAACTCGAGCCGCTATACAAGGGCGACCCCGCGCGCCAACTCGACATCACCAATGCCCAGGCCCTGGGCATCCAATTTCGCTCGGGCTACAACACCCTTCGCTTCTACGACCTGCGCGAACGCCTCCTCTACGACAGCACCGCGGCGAAAGCGGAACTCCTGGGTCAGCTCCGGGCCATCGTCGAGGAAGAGATCGAGAATTCGACCAGGATGATTGCGCTGTGCGAGCGCAATCCCTTCCTCGGATTCCAGGCCGAGGCCGAAGGCTACACCTACTTCCCCGGTGAACTTCGCTGGCGCATCGACCGGCTGCGCGAAATGCTCGACACCGAGTTCGCCGAAGCCGCCAGCGCCATCGCGGCCGGACAGAACGTTTTTCCCGAACAATCCGGGCTGGCCGAGGGTCTGCTCGGCTACGCATGCAAACGCGTAGCGCCCGATTTCGCATGGCAAGCCAACGAGTCGTGGACGCCGCTGCCGCAGGCATCCGGTCCCTCGGGCGAATTCGCCTGGACGTGGCAGGCCGCGCACGACGGAAACGTTCTCTACCTGAATGCCGACTGCACGCCGTCGGAGCAATGGCGGCCCGTTTCCATTGCCGTAGCCATCGAGCCGACTCACATGTACCCGCGCCGAACCTTCCGCGCCGATGTCAACGGCAAGAGCGATCTTCCCCAAGGCTGGCTGGTCCCCGACACCCCCTGGACCTTTGACGCCCCGCAAGTGGACGGCCGCCAGGCGTTTCGCCTGCGCATTCCCTTCGACGCCTTTCGGGACGAACTGGACCCGTCTCGCCCGCTGCGGATAAACGTCGAAATCACCGCCCTCTCGCGCGACAAACAACACCGGGCCGTGCAAAGCTGGGCGCTCCCATCCGCGTCTCCGCCCACGCCGCGTCTCGGCTACGGCAACGACGATCCGGAGCAGATGGGCTGGCTGCGCCTGGAGTGACCCCGGCGATGCCTGGACGAGACTCGGCGGACCCGCCGCCATGCCGCTTGGAATCAATCAAGGCTTCGCGGCGCCGCAATTTGGCCGCCCCGGTTGCCGGGTTCACCGACAAGCCTTGGTGGAATTGGGGACAACACCCGCCCAAGCTGTACACTTCGTGTGCGGAATGTGAATGCATTGGACGCGGAAGGAGGTACAACGGTCATGAACGGTACAGCATACAAGCTCGCGGGTTTTCTGGCGGGGCTGCTGCTTTGCGTGATGAACGCGGCCGCCGCCCAGACGATCGACTTGGGCAACCGCCGTGAACTCTTCATCGACGATTACCTCGTGGGCGAAATGAGGAATGTCCAGTTGCTCGTGCATTCGCCCGAACCCAAAGAGATTGCCGTGCAGTGCGACGCGCCGTGGGAAGGGAACGGTTGCGGTTACTTTACCGTGCTGCACGACGCGCGCGAGTCGGTGTACCGCATGTACTACCACGCGTGGCAGATCCCGACGGGGATCGAGCCGGGCGGGCCATTGACCATCGCGTATTTCGAGAGCAAGGACGGCATCGCCTGGACGCGGCCCAGCCTGGGCCTCTGCGAGTTCAACGGCTCGAAGGACAACAACATTATCCTCGACAAGATGGGCGACGGCAGCGGTTGTCACGACTTCTCCCCCTTCATCGACGAAAATCCCGCCGCGACGCCCGAGGCGCGATACAAGGCCACCGGCGCGGGCGCCGATACCGGCAAAGGCGTCTGGGCCTATCAATCGCCCGACGGCATCCATTGGACCCCCATGGCCGGCGCCCCGGTGTTCAGCGCGGGCGCGTTCGACTCGCAGAACGTGTCGTTCTGGTCGGCGGCGGAGCAGCAGTACGTGCTCTACTACCGCATCTTCTCGGGGGGCGGGTATGAGGGCACGCGGCTGGTGAATCGCGCGGTGTCGAAGGACTTCGTTAACTGGACCGACGAAGGCACCATCGCCTTCCCCCCCGGCGAAGGCCCGCAACCGCTTGCGCAATTCTATGTGAACCAGATCAAACCCTATTCACGCGCGCCGCACCTCTACATCGGGTTCCCCGCGCGCTACGTGGACAACGGCCTCACCGAATCCACCAGGCAACTGCCCGAATGGGACCTGCGGGAAAAGCGCATTACCGTCCAGCCGCGCTACGGCACGGCCATCACGGACTCGGTGTACATCACCAGCCGCGACGGGAAGAATTTCCGCCAGAGCAACGACGTCTTTCTGCGGCCCGGCCTGAGAACGCGTCACAACTGGTGCTACGGCGACAACTACATCGCCTGGCACGTCGTCGAAACCGACTCCGCCCGCGACGATTCCCCGAGAGAACTCTCGCTCTACGCCACCGAATCCTACTTCACCCGGCGCGACTCGCGCCTCCGCCGCTACACCCTTCGCATCGACGGCTTTGGTTCGATCCACGCCAAGCTGCAAGAGGGGGAATTCACGACGAAGCCCTTCACCTTCACCGGCAGCGAGCTCTCGATCAACGCGGCCACCAGCGCCGCCGGCACGATCAAGGTGGAGCTTCGCGATATGGACGGCGCACCCATCCCCGGCTTTACGCTCGACGACTGCGACCTCATCTATGGCGATTCCCTCGACCGGCGCGTAAGCTGGAAAGGCAACCGCGGCATCGACGCCCTCGCCGGCAAGCCGATCGTCCTTCGGTTTGTCATGCGCGAAGCCGATGTGTATTCGCTGGTCTTCATGTAATGCGGACAAGGAAGAACTCGTGCAAACGTCGCGATAAGATCTCATCTGGCAAGCGTCGCCGGGCCCGACGCGTGGCTTGTGGGTGTCTTCCTCCCTCTCCCTCTGGGAGAGGGCGGGGTGAGG
>JAVEWL010000274.1:0-7174 GCA_034004565.1 FCB group bacterium
TGTCGCTCTACGAGCACCCCGAGCTCGAAATCGTGCCCTGTTTCCAGGATCGCTCGCGCTACGCCACCGTACACGACCTGGTGGACGACGTGAAGCTACAGGGGTACTTCGGCGGTATTCGCGTCATGAAAGCGACCATTCGCAAGTTCGTGGGGTTCTGCGACCAACACGGGTTGCCGCTGCACGACCGCAATTTCAGCATTCGCTACCGCTCCAACATCCCGCGCCGGGTAGGCCTGGCCGGCTCCAGCGCACTGGTCACCGCCACACTGCGCTGCCTCATGGAGTTCTACGACGTCGAGATTCCCAAACACATCCAGCCCGGACTCATCTTGAGCGTCGAGATGGAGGAACTCGGGATTTCCGCAGGCCTGCAGGATCGCGTGATCCAGGTCTACGAAGGCTGCGTCTATATGGACTTTACGCGGGAGTTCCTCGAAGGGCGCGGCTACGGCGAATACGAGCCGCTCGACCCCGCGCTGTTGCCCCCGCTGTTCGTGGCCTACCGCGCGGACCTCGCCGAAGGCTCCGAGGTTACCCACAACAACATCCGCGAACGATGGAACCAGGGCGACCCGGAAGTCATTCAGGCCATGCGGGATTTCGCGAGCTATGCGCAGGCCGTCCGCGAACTGCTCGTCGCCGGGCGCGGGCGCGAGATCGGTCCCTGGATGGACAAAAACTTCGATCGCCGCCGTTCCATCTACAAGCTCGATCCCCGCCAGGTCGAGATGATCGAACGCGCGCGCGGCGTCGGCGCCCACGCCAAGTTCGCCGGTTCCGGCGGGGCGATCCTGGGTACCTACGAGGACGAAGACCACTACCGCCGTATCGTGGAAGCCTTCGAAGAGACCGGCACAAAGGTGATAAAGCCGCAGGTGACCGAACTCGCATAGGAACACGTGGAGGCAGCATGAACAAATCGACCTTCAATACGCGCGTTGCGGGGGGGCTTCTGTTTGTTGCGCTGGGCGTCGCGCTGGGCATTTGCGCCCATGCGCAGGACGTGACAAATCTGCACCGGTTCACGCTCGACAATGGCCTGCGCGTCTGGCACCTCGAACGCACCGAGAGCGGCTCCGTGGCCGCGCAGCTCTCGGTGAACGTCGGCTGCCGCAACGACCCGGAAGAAAAGAGCGGTATCACGCACTTCGTCGAGCACATGACCTTTGCCGGCTCCGAGCGCTACGATCGGACGTCCCTGATGGAGATGCTCGATAGGCGCGGCGGCACACAGAACGCGTTCACCAAGGACGAACAGACCGTCTTTTGCGGCGAGATTGCGTCGAAGAATTTCGACCTCTTGATGGATTGGCTGTCCCAGGTGGCGTTCCACCCGACCTTTCCGGAAGACCGCGTCGACGGCGAGCGAAGCGTTATCGTCGCGGAGAAGGGCGGCAAAAAGGGTTGGCTGCGCGCCGGCATGGAAGCCCTGGGCCAGGATGCGAACCTCGGCCGGGAACTGCGCGAGGGACTGTTCCCGAAGTCCAGCCTGTTGCACGACGGCCTGGGGTCCGATCGTTCGCTCGAGGCGATTACCCACGCCGACCTCGTCGCCTACTATCGCATGCACTACATGCCCAACAACGCGACCCTGGTCGTGTCCGGGAACATCACCCCAGAGCGCGTGCGCGAGGTCTGCAACGAATACTTCGGAACGCTCAAGCCGGGGACGCTTCCGCAAGCCTGCGCGTCCCCGACGTTTCCCGACAAAGCCCCCGGCACACGTACACTGCGGGCGGTCACGTTCGAGAAGCAGAGCACCGTGTTGATGGGCGTAAGAACCTGCTCCGAAAAAGATCCCGATCGATGGCCGCTGTACGTGCTGTCCGAACTCCTCGACCGGTCGCTGATGGCGGAGGGACGCTATAAGCGCGCCTTGGCCTATGGAATCGGTTCCGGTAATGACTTCTTCTCGGATTCCGGCTGCTTCTATATCTCCACAAGCTGCAAACAGCGCCACCTCAAAGAACTCAAGGAAGTCATCGAAGAGCAAATCAACCTGATTCGCGACGGGAAGGTGGACGCCGCGGCGCTGGCCGATGCCAAGGAATCCCTCAACGGGCGCTGGACGCTGTCGATGCAGACCAACTGGAGATACATCGGGTGGCTGGCCTGGCTCGCTCGTGTATACAGCAACACGGAACGGATTCCGGACCGGCAAGCTTTGATCGATGCGATCACGGCCGAGGAACTTACCCGCGTCGTGAAAACCTATTTCGTGCCCGAACGCACCTGCGTCGCGCAGCACATTCCGCTTCTGTAGATGTGTGGCGCTTCCGCCCCGTTCGCGCTATACTGGCTTCAGAAAGGCGCCTGGGTAAGACTCTTTCCATAAGGAGGCGCGCCAATGGACACCGACCTTCGAGATCGCTTCATCCGGCTGTGGCATGCCTACTTCCCAGGGGCGGAGCTTCCCATTACCTTTTACTACACAGCCGAACCGGGACCGGTGGAAGAGGCCGAACCCGCCGACGGCTTCCGCTGCTTTGTGGCCCAGTTGAACGATGTTCGGCGCGGCCATGCCGTGTGCTTCGGGATGAGCGCCATCGGCTGTTCCGGCGCCCGGCGGAACACCGGCTTCACGGATGACTTCAAACCCGATTTTGACCACTTCCTATCCTGTGGTCTGCCCGGCAAGTGCGAAGGGGAACGCTACAAATCCTCCCCCGAAGTCGTGCGCGATATCGTTGCCCGATGGCCCAAACATTCCGCGCCCGCGCGCTATATCGTCTTCAAGCGCTGGGATTGCCTCGATGCGGATGACCATCCCGATGTCGCCATCTTCTTTGCGGGGCCGGATGTGATTTCCGGGTTGTTCACCCTGGCGAACTTCGACGAATCCGATCCCAACGTCGTGATCACGCCCATGGCGGCGGCTTGCGCGACCATGGTCGAATACCCTTACATGGAACGCGATGCGGACCATCCGCATGCGGTGCTGGGCCTGTTCGATCCATCCGCGCGGCCCTGGGTGAAGCCGGAAATCCTGACTTTCGCCGTGCCCATGCGCCGCCTCCTGCGCATGATGGACAATGCGAGCGAGAGCTTTCTCACCACCCAAACCTGGGACCGCGTCCGCCACCGCATGGGCGTATCCAGCGACGCGGGCGCACTGCCGAAGTAGCTCCCACCAAGCCCGGAAAACGGGGACTGTTCCACTTTTGATGAGACAAAGGCCTGCTTGCGAAGCCTTAAACTTTGTTTCAGCACGGACAGTCAACCAGCCCCAAGAATCAAAAGTGGAAACTGTCCACGCTTTCCCACACGCCTTCGGACAAAAATGCCTCCCTATACGAACCGCTGCATATACTCGAGGCTCTTGGTCGCGATGGCTTCGGGGCCCGGCTCGAATTTGAAGACCTCTACGGAAACGTAGCGGTCGTAGTCAATATCTTTGAGCGCCTCGAAAATGGGCGCGAAATCAACGTCGCCCCAGCCCGGACCGTTCAGGTTCGGATCGTTGGCGTGGTAATGCTTCAGGTACTGCGCGCACTCGCGGATCAACGTCCCCCGATCCTTCTCTTCCATCTCCATTGCCTTGGTGTCGAGAAGCAACTGGAAGTTGCGATGGTTCACAGCCTCGATGAGCCTCACAGTCTCTTCCACCGTGCTGCAGAAGTTCGTCTCTTTCGGCGAGAGCTGCTCCATGCAAATTGTCACGCCGCGGTCCTGGCAGACGTCCATGGCGCGCGAGAAGCAGTCGGCCGCATAACCAAACGCCGTCTCCGGGCTCACCCCCTCCATGATATTGCGCTGCTTCGGCGATCCAAAGATCATGACTCGTCCGCCCACGTCGCCGCAGAAATTGGCGAGGTCCTTGATGTACTGGACGGTCCGGTCGCGGACGGCACTGTCGGGGTTGGTGATGTGCATGCCGTCGGGACCGACAAGCACCCAATGGATGCCAAGGATATCGAGTCCGGCCTCGTTGGCCGTGCGCACGATCTTCCGGCGCGTGGCGTTGTCGATGTCGGTCACGTACTGCGCGAGGGTGAACGGCGCGATCTCGAGACCGTCGTAGCCGATGCTTTTCACGTATTCGATGGTGCGTTCGATATCGTTCCAGTCTTTGAAAATCTCGTTGCAGATTCCGAATTTCATCTGGCGTCGCTCTCTTCCTTGGCCTCGGCTTCGGGACTATAGACAAATACGCTGTTGCCGCCGGAACGTTTGGCATCGTACATCATGGCGTCGGCCATGTGGATGAACGCCCGCAAGGAGTCGCCCTCGCGGTAGGACATCAGGCCGATGCTCATGGTCAGCCGGTCAAAGTGGTGCGCCTCGAAACCGCGCAGGATACGATTCGCGATCAAGTGGGCCTGCTCCTCGCCGGCTTCGGGCAGAATCACCGTGAATTCATCGCCCCCGTAGCGGAACCCCAGGTCGACGCTGGTGCGCGTGCATTCCTGAAACACTTTGCCCACGGTTTGCAGAACGAGATCGCCTTCCAGGTGACCACGCGTGTCGTTATACGATTTGAATTGGTCGATATCAAGCCAAAGCAGAGACAACGGATGCTTCTGACGGCGTGCGCGCTCGATCTCGCCGCGAAGCCGCTCGTAAAAATAGCGCTGGTTATACAGGCCGGTCAGGGAGTCCTTGATGGACATCTCCTTCAGTTCTGTTTCCAGGCGCTTCTGCTGGGTAATGTCCTTGCAGATGGCGAGGATGGCACTGGCGCCGCCGTCGCTCCCGGAGACCATCGACAAAGACATGTTAACCGGAACGTGGGACCCGTCCGCACGTATGAACTCGGTCTCGTAGCACCGCAGGCACCCTTCCTGGCTCAGGCGGCGACGGAGCGTGTTCACTTCGTGCCGTCCTCCGGCAAAGAAGTTCGCGACCGGAAGGTTGTGCATCTGTTCGGCCGCGATGCCCAGCATGACGCACGCGCCCTCGTTGCAGAACTGAATCTTGCCGCTGCGGTCGGCAGTGATAATGGCGTCCACACTGCTGTGCAGGAGACTTTCGAGGTAATGCTTTGTTTCGGTTAGTTCGCGGTTTGCCCGTTCCAATTGCTCGGTGGCCCGCGACACTTGCTTCTCGAGGTCCTGGTTAAGCTTGCGCGTCCGCATCAGGCGCGAACGCTTCTCGAGCGCCTTCGACACGGCCAAAGCCAGGTCGGCATAGCTGAAGGGCTTGAGAATGTAGTCGTCCGCACCCGCACGTATGGCCTGGATGGCGTTGGAGACGTCCGCAACCGCCGTGACGACAATTACCGCCACGTCCTCGTCCTGCGACTTGGCGAGGCGAAGCACCTCGATGCCGTCCATGCCGGGCATGCGAAGATCCGTTATCAGGAGCGCGAAAGAACCGGGAGTGAGCGCCGAAAGCGCTTTGGTGGGGCATTCACAGCAGAAACATTCGTGGTCGAGGGCGCCGACGTATCGTTCAAGGACGTTCAGCATCATCTGCTCGTCGTCCAGAATCAATACGCGCTCTTTCAACGTGGACACCTCAATGTACCCGGTCACTTAAGCGCTTCCCGCGCAATCGCCACGGCACGTCGCCGCTCGTCTAGAGGTACTTGATTACCCCTATCATCACTACCGTCGCACCGAACGTAAGAGCAAGTTGCACCTTGGTGGGTCCTGTGCCCGTGGCGTCACGCGACTTGAACACTTCGCCCAGGCCTGTTTTCGATTCGGCAAGTTTGGCGGGGGCCGCGTATGTGGGCGTGGCGAATGTCCCAACCAAGAGGGCAAATGCGAAGCCGAAAAGCACCAAGGTAAGGATTACCCGTTTATTCATCACCGTCTTCTCCTCTATGCCTCATACAGAAGATTCTATCGGGCAAGTGCGAAAAAAGCAAAACTAAGCAAGCAATTAGCCGCGTTGCGCTCATTGCTTTCCAAATCTAGTATACCCTACCCGCGCCTTGCGCGGGAGACGTCACCACCACGAGGCCCGTCAATCCGGTCCGGGCACGATACTGCTCGCGCAATTGGGTGACAAACGAGGCCGCTTTGGCGGCTTCCACCAGGTGTACGGAGCAGCCGCCGAATCCCGCCCCGGTCATACGCGAGCCGTAGCAGCCCGGAATCCCGCGTGCCAGTTCGGTCATGGCGTCCAGTTCGGCGCAGGTGACCTCGTAGTCGAGGCGAAGGCTATGGTCACTCTCATCCATCAGCGCGCCCAATGCGACCGCGTCCCCCGCCCGCAACAGCGCGCACGCACGCACGGTGCGTTCGTTCTCGGTCACGACATGCCGGGCGCGGCGATAGACCACTTCAGGCATGGCGCTCTTCGCCGCTTCAATGTCGGCCGCCGAGAAATCGCGCAGGTGCGATGCCGCGGTACCGAGCGTCGCGTTCACACGAGCCACGGCCTCGGTGCATTCGGCAACCCGTTCGTTGTACTTCGATGCGGCCAATCCACGCGCCACGCCCGTATCCGAGATCACGAACACGGCATCGGGAAAGCCTACCGGGACCGCGTCGTAGCGCAGGCTGCGGCAGTCAAGAAAAAGGGCGTGATCTTCCTGCGCTTCGCGAACCACGAACTGGTCCATAATGCCGGTCTTGAGGCCCAGGAACTCATTCTCGACGCGCTGGCCAAGAAGTGCGGCGTCGGATCCTTCGAGCCGAAACCCGCCCAGCGTTTCGAACAGCACCAGCGTGGCCATTTCGAGGCTGGCCGAACTGCTCAGCCCGGCCCCCACGGGCACGTCGCCACGGATCAGCACGTCCGCCCCGGTAAGGGGCAACCCCAGTTTCGCCAATTCATCGGCTACGCCGAGGAGGTAGTCGCTCCACGGCTCCTCCGCATTTCGCGCAATGCTGTCGAGATCCACGCGTGCGGACCGGTTCAGATTGGCCGCGTACGCATTTAATAACCGGTCGTCCCGCTTGCGCGCGAGGATCAACGTCTCGCGTTCGATCGCCATCGGTAGCACGAAACCGGCGTTGTAGTCGGTGTGCTCGCCGATGATGTTCACACGGCCGGGCGCCCGCACCGCCGTAGCGGGCGCAGCCCCGAAGCGGGCCTCGAACTCCGCCCGCGCGGCTTCTCGATCGACGGCCATAACCTTCTCCCCTGTCCCCTTGCCGGCAAAAAAAACGGCGCGTCAGGAACGCGCCGCTGATTGTCTCTCCGGCTCAACACCCATGCTCAATAAATGGCCATCTCCGTCTCGGCGTCGAAATAGTGCGCCCGCTCCGTGTGGACATCA
>JAVEWL010000275.1:0-7163 GCA_034004565.1 FCB group bacterium
TTTACAGGGCACGCCCGCAGACAGCGGTAGCAGTCGCGGCACCGCGCCTTGTTGGTGAAAACGATCTGGCCCGTTCGTTGTGTCGTCTGGCCCGGCACATCCATGCCCGGAACTCCTAATTGTCCCTCAGCTTGCGCTTCCAAGAATGGGAGGTATGGGAGTCATGAGAGTTATGGGAGTTATGTTTCCCATAACTCTCATGACTCCCATACCTCCCATTCTTGGCTGACATTTGCCTCTTTACCCCTCGATGGGGCAATCCTTGATTATATCGGATCCGGGAGTCTCTTGCTGGACTGCGGGGATGGCATGGGCGCGGTTAACCAGCGGTTGATCGCTCTGCGAAGGTACCACGAAGTCCATCAGGGGCACTTCGGTGCGCGGGACGGGAATATCGGGCTGGATCGCATAAGCCCACACGGCGCAGACGACCGCCACCGTCGCGCCTGCCTGCAATACCGCAAGCGGAAGCAATCGTGCGCGTTGTGCCATCATGCCTTGGAAACTCACCGGATTTCTCCTTGCTCTTCAACTATTGCGTGGCCGCGCTACCCTGTTCAGTCCCTTCCACCCGCTGAGCCCTCACCCCAACCCTCTCCCAGAGGGAGAGGGGGAAAGACTCCAGCAAGATAGAGGCACAAGCCTTGCCCAACGCTTAGCGCGGGCTCCCTCTCCCTTTGGGAGAGGGGCGGGGTGAGGGCTCACACTTCAAACTCGACTTATCTAAATGCCACCCCGCCCACACCCCCAAGCCCTTGAAGGGGGGGCTTGGGGGCCGCCACTGGGATAAGTGGCGTTTGGGGGTGGTGGTGAAAACCGTCTTCTAGTGCTCGCACCCACAACCGTTGGGGCCGGGCTGGCAACCGGCGCAACCTTTGTCTTGCGACAGCGTCTCCAGAAAACGCAGGATGCCCGCGGCGGTCTGTTTCTCGAAATCCTGCAGGGTAACGTAGCCGGCCTTGCCGGCGCGCACCTCGACGGTCGCGAGCAGCTTCCCAACCTCGGCGTCCAGCACCTCGGTCGCTTTGTCCATCGTGCAGTGGTTGATCTCGATACCCGCGACGTTCACCGTCGGGCCGCGGTCGCAGGCTTCCATGCAGAACGTGGCCTTGATGTCGACGTACTGACCCCAGTTCTTGTCGCCCACGTAGCGGATGAGCTTGCTGAGCAGCTTCTGCGCGCCCTTGACGTGGCAGCTCGTGCCCACGCACACCGTCACGTTGACGCGGTCGGTGTGTTCGCCCTGGTGCAGCGCCATCTCCGCGTGGTTCAGGCGACGGCGGTTCTGGTAGCCCGTGTGCAGCAGCCGGTGCGCCGTATCGCCGCCAACCTCGCCCAGCACCTCCGCATACGTGCGGTGAATGTAGGGGTTCTCCTGGGAGCAGTGAACGTCAAGTTGCTTGTCCGCGGCGTAGATGCCCGCGGTGCGCTTGTCGCGCACCTTGGAATCGCTGTAGACCGGCTGACCGGCGCCGTTGATGCAGCCGCCGGGGCAGGCCATCACTTCGATAAAGTCGTAGTTGCTCTCGCCGCTGCGGACCTTCTCGACGACCGCCTTCGCGTTCGCGAGGCCGTGGACCACGGCAAGGCGCAGAGGCTTTCCGCCAAGTTCGACGGTCGCCTCGCGGATCCCGGCAGCGCCGCGCACCGCGTGGAAGTCGATGCTCGCGGGCTTGCGGCCTTCGACCGTTTCCACCGCGTAGCGCAGCACCGCTTCGCTCACGCCCCCGGAGGCCCCGAACAACACGCCCGCGCCGGTCTTGAAGCCGAACGGCATGTCGAGGGAATCCGGTTCGAGCAGGTTGAAGTCGATGCCCGCTTCCACGATCATCCGCGCGAGTTCCTGCGTGGTCAACACGTGATCCACGTCCGGCATGCCTTTGCGCTCGAACTTGCCGAGCTTGGCTTCATACTTCTTGGCCGTGCAGGGCATGATGGACACCACGGAGAGCTGCTCGCGCTCGACGTTCAAGTCGCTCGGGAGCACGTCCTTCGCCAGCGCGCCGAACATCTGCTGCGGGGACTTGCAGGAAGACAGGTTCTCGAGCAGATCGGGGCAGTTCTGTTCCGCAAACTTCACCCAGGCCGGGCAGCAGGACGTGAACTGCGGCATATCCTCGCCGGAGGCGAAGCGCTGCAGGAATTCGCCCGCCTCTTCGAAGATCGTCAGGTCGGCGGTAAAGCTCGTGTCGTATACCTTGTCGAAGCCGATGGCGCGCAGGGCCGCCACGAGCTTGCCCGTGGCGACGGTGCCCGGCTCGAGCCCGAAGGCTTCGCCGACGGCCACGCGCACGGCCGGCGCAATCTGTGCGACAACCGTCTTCTTCGCGTCGTGAATGTCGTTCCACACCGCTTCGACCTCGGACTTCGGCGTGATAGCGCCGGTCGGGCAGACCCGCGCGCACTGGCCGCAGTAGACGCAGTCCACTTCGTCGAGGTTCTTGCCGAAGGCCGGCGTGACCGTCACCTGCGCGCCGCGGTTCGCGAAATCGATCGCGCCGATGCCCTGGATCTCCGCGCACACCCGCACGCAATCGCCGCAGAGCACGCAGCGGTTCGGGTCGCGCACGAGGGAGAAGGTGGAGTTGTCCACGGGGAGCGGCTTGCGCGTGGGCTTGAAGCGAATGTCGCGGATGCCCATGCGCCGCGCGAGGGCCTGAAGCTGACAGGTGCCGTTTTTGCCGCAGGTGGGGCAGCGCATGTCGTGGTCGGCCAGGAGCAGCTCGACCGTCATCTTGCGCGTCTCGCGAATCTCCGGCGTGTAGGTCTTCACGACCATGCCGCCGCGCGGGAGCGTGGAGCAGGACGTCACGATGCCCATGCCCTCGATGTCCACGATGCACAGTCGGCATGCGCCGTACGCGCTCAGCTCGCTGTGGTAACAGAATGTCGGGATGTCCACACCCGCCTTGCGGATGAGTTCGAGGAGGTTCTTCTCGCCCTCGATGAGGACTGGTTTGCCGTCGATGTTGACGAATTGCTCTTCCATGGTTACCCCCTCACTACCGCGTTCCAAGTGCACGTGGCGAGACAGGCGCCGCACTTGATGCATTTCCCCGTGTCGATGGTGTGTGGCTGCCGCGCCTCGCCCGAGATCGCGCCCACCGGGCAGGCCGCCAGGCACTTGCCGCAGCCCATGCAGGTTCCGGCCAGAATCCGAAAATCGGCCAGATCCTTGCAGTTGCCCGTCGGGCAGCGCTTCTCGAACACGTGCGCCTCGTACTCCTCGCGGAAGTGCCGCAGGGTCGAGAGCACCGGGCTCGGCGCCGTCTTCCCCAGGCCGCACAGCGACGCGCGTTGCACGGTCCGCGCGAGCCGCTCCAGGAGGTCGAGCGTTTCCTTCGTGGCGCGGCCTTCGATGATGTCGTCGAGCAGCGCCAGCATCTGCTTCGTGCCTTCGCGACACGGGACGCACTTGCCGCAGGATTCGTTCTGCGTGAACTGCATGAAAAACCGCGCGATCTTCACCATGCAGGTCTTGTTGTTCATCGCCACAAGACCGCCGGAGCCCACCATCGCGCCCACGCTGCGCAGGGAGTCGAAATCGAGCGGCAGGTCGAGGTGGTCCTTCGTGAGGCAGCCGCCGGAGGGTCCGCCGATCTGCACGGCCTTGAACCCATCCTCGAGGACGACGCCTTCCTGGTCCGTGATGCCGCCGCCGATGTTGTAGATGATCTCGCGCAGGGTCGTGCCGAAAGGCACCTCGATAAGCCCGGTGTTCACCACGTGGCCCGTCAGCGCGAAGGTCTTCGTGCCGGGAGAAGTCTGCGTGCCCACAGAGCGGAACCACGCCGCGCCGTTGCGCAGGATCAGCGGCACCGACGCCAAGGTCTCGACGTTGTTGATGACCGTCGGTTTGCCCCAGAGCCCGCTCTGCGCCGGGAACGGCGGCTTCGGGCTGGGCATGCCGCGCTTGCCTTCGATCGAGGACATCAGCGCCGTCTCTTCGCCGCAGACGAACGCTCCCGCGCCTTCCATCACATGCAGGTAGAGGGATTCGCCCGTGCCGAAGAGGTCGTCGCCCAGAATGCCCATGGCCAGCGCATCGTCCACGGCCTTGCGGACGCGTTCGACCGCCAGCGGATACTCGGCGCGCACGTAGATGTAGCCTTCGTCGGCTCCCACCGCACGCGCGGCGATCATCATGCCTTCGAGCACGCTGTGCGGGTTGCCTTCCATGACGCTGCGGTCCATGAACGCGCCCGGGTCGCCCTCATCGCCGTTGCAGATGATGTACTTCTTGCCCTTGGGCTGGATGCGGGTAAGATCCCACTTCTTGCCCGTGGGGAAGCCGCCGCCGCCACGGCCCCGCAGGCCGCTGTCGATGAGTTCGCGGCAGACCTGCTCGTCGGTCATCTCCGTGTAGGCCTTCTGCGCGGCCTTGTAGCCGCCGTGGCCGATGTATTCGCGGATGTTTTCCGGGTCGAGTGTGCCGCACTCTTTTAATACCGTGCGGCGTTGGCGCGCGTAAAAGTCGATGTCGTTCGTGCCGTGGCAGTGACGGCCCGTGGTTTGATCGGTGTAGAGCAGGCGCTCGACCGGCTCCTGCAGGATGAGGGTCTGCTCGACGATCTCGGCAACGTCTTCCGGCTTCACCCGGCAATAGAGGATGCCGTCGGGCTCGACGGACACCAGTGGGCCCATCTGGCAAAAGCCCTGGCAGCCGCTCTTCGTTACGAGAGTTTTAGCTTCGGCGTCATCAAATCCTTCGCCTTCAGCACGAAGGACGGTGTCGACGGCGAGTCCCCGTTCGCGGATGGCGCGGACGAAAGCGCTATGCACGCGGAGGGACCCGTTGGCGACGCAGCCGGTGCCTGCGCAGATGATGATGCGGCGCGTACAGGCCTTCGCGGCCTTATCGTAGCACTGTGCCACGGACTCCAGGTCGCACGTTTCAGCAATCATAACACCCCCTCTCGTTCCCGAATCGTGTCAATCAGCTCGACCGCCTTGTCCGGCGTGAGCAGACCGTGGACCTCGTCGTTAATAACCATTGCCGGAGCAAGCCCGCAGGCGCCCAGGCAGGAAACGGTTTCAACCGTAAACAGCATGTCGGGCGTCGTGTCGCGGCCGTCGGGCAGCTCCAGCGCCTCGCGCACCGCCGCGAGAATCGGCGGCGTTCCCTTCACGTGGCACGCCGTGCCGTCGCACAGGCGCACCTGGTACTTGCCCTTGGGCTTCAGCGTGAAATGCGCGTAGAAGCTCGCCACGCCGTAGACCTGCGCGGGCGAAAGACCCAGCGCCACCGCCGTGTACGCGAGCACGTCTTCCGGCAAGTACTTGTACTCGTGCTGAATCTCCTGAAGGATCGGGATCAGCTTCGCGGGGTTATGGTGATGCCGCTCGAGAATCGCGCACAACGCGTCGAACGGGCTCCTGACGGGTGCGGTTCTAGTGTCTTCCACGATTGCCATGATGCGGTTTCCCCCTGTATGCAGTTTCTTCGATGGGCTTTGAAGCGGTGCGGTGCGGCCGGCGGGTGATCGAAACCCTACCGGCGCGGGCTTGCAGCCTTACGACGACTGGGCGGTTGCGGTTGCGAGGCGGTTCGACAACACCGCCAGCGACGCGAACAAATCCTCGTTCTGAACGATAACCCCCGGCGCCACGTCGAGGCCGACCGGCGCGAAATTCCAAATCGCCTGGATGCCGCCCGCCACCATCTGGTCGGCGACGAGTTGCGCGACTTCCTTCGGCACCGCGATGATGCCGATGAGCACGTGCATGCGGCGAGCGAGATTCGCGAGCTTATCGAGCGGAAGCACTTCGCGGCCGTAGAAGTCCTTGCCTATCTTGCCCGGGTCGCCGTCGAACGCGGCCACGATGTCCATGCCGTAGCGGTTGAACTGCTGGTACCCCAGGATCGCCTGGCCGAGGTTCCCCACCCCTACCAGAAAGGCCTGCTTCGGATTGTTCCAGCCGAGGAAGTTCTCGATGGAACCCATGAGGTCGTAGATGTCATAGCCGACCTTCGGCTTGCCCTCGATGCCCGTGATCGCAATGTCCTTGCGGACCTGCGTCGCGTCCAGGTTCAGCGCGCGCCCGATGACGCTGCACGAAACCGACTGCACCCCATCGCCCGCCAGCACGGTCAGCAGGTGATGGTAGCTCGGCAAACGCCGCAGCGTCGGTTCCGGGATGCGCATCGGATTCTCGGTCGCCATGTACATCGTCTCCTCCTTTGATTCTTACATAATGAAGAATCATTTCTCGATAGAATTCTACCTTGCCGACTGGCAGAAGTCAAGAAAAAATTCTCTATTTATTTCAACCGGCGCATATGCGGCTCGCCCGAGAGATAAAGGTAATAATATTAGATATCTACGAGATCTATCGAACTTTGGCGAGGCAGATAATGCGGCAGGTTTCGCACGATAACAGAAGGTTTTCTCGATATAAAATTCTCTAAAGACTGCCTTTAAATCGAAAATCTGAAATCGAAAATCGAAAATTCCCCTCTGTTTGACTTCCAGACGCCCTTCCCCTAGTCTCTGGCGCATGCACGACCAAGACAAGATTTCTCTCGAACGCGAGGGTTCGTGGCGCATGTTTAACCGCATTGCGCACCGCTACGACCTGCTCAATCGGCTGCTGTCGATGCGCCAGGACGTGGCATGGCGAAAGCGCATCCTGCGGAACCTGCCCGACCGTTCGAACCTGCGCGTCTTGGACGTGGCCACCGGCACGGCGGACGTATTGCTGGCCTTGGCGAAATCGCCCCGCGTGGCCGGCGGCGTGGGCTTGGATATGTCTGAGGGTATGCTGGCGTTCGCCCAGCCCAAGCTCGCCCAGCGCGGCCTGGGCGACCGCTACACCCTCGTGCGCGGCGACGGCACCCGCCTGCCCTTCGCCACCGGCTCCTTTGATATCGCCACGATCGCCTTCGGCATCCGCAACGTGCCCGACGTCCCCGCGGGCCTCTCCGAAATGCGCCGCATCCTCGCCCCCGGCGGCCGCGCAATGGTGCTCGAATTCTCCCTGCCCGGCAATGCCCTCTTCCGCCGCCTGTATCTCTTCTACTTCCGCCACATCCTCCCGCGTCTCGGCGGAATGATCTCCGGCGACGCCCACGCCTACCGCGACCTCAATCAGACCGTCGAGACCTTCCCCTACGGCGAAGCCTTCGCCCAACTCATGCGCACCGCCGGCTTCCGCAGCGTCAC
>JAVEWL010000276.1:0-7157 GCA_034004565.1 FCB group bacterium
CGTTCCACCGCGTTTCCCGCCAAGCGATTTTCTTCACGACTACTTCAGCTAATTAGGGACAGACCACAGATTAGCCAACTTCTAAAGCTCACAAACGCTCCCATTCGATGTAAGACCTACCTCTTCAGCCGCTCCAAAAAGTAGATCTTCAATTCCCGGTCCGGCACGAAATCATTCTTCCGCGCCCGAATTTCCGTCTGAGAAATCTCCTCGATCTTGCCGTCCCAGCAGAACGTCACCTTCTCATCCGGTTTCTTTTCCACGACAAGCTCAAAATCGCGGATAGGCGTTTGCCATGCATTGGCCGTCGTAACCAGGTACTCGAGCCACGTTACCCTCACCATATTTTCGCCTTGGTGGCCATCCATGAACGCCTTCAAATCCGGCCCGGCGCACGCGTCCTTGAACTGTTCCGCGAACATCACCGAATCACTGCCACTCTCCCCAACGACCGGGCTGTACCGGTGGCGCAGCCGCACGGCCTCGCCCGGCGGGAACACCTGCGGCCAACGGTAGGAAATGCGGCACTCCCAATTGCACACCAGGCAATAGTCCTCATCGACCCTGTAGGTCGAAGGGCCTTCTCGAAATTGGGGAACCAGGCGCGTGTCGTCCGCGCTGTTCCGAACGAGCAGGCCCACCCGCGCCAGCCCGGCCTTGGTGGCCTCGTCCAGATGCTTCAAGGCCGCCTGCGCGCCCTCCGACGCCTTGAACCGCTCCGGCGTCAGCCCGATTTTCAGCAGCGCGTCCGTGACATCTTCCCCCCGAGCGAAAGCGCGGACCTCTTTCGTCAACGCGATTTCCCGGTCCCCTTCCCAGGCCCTGAAATTCGAGAAAAGGCCTTCACCCCGCCACCCCCAATCGGAATGAAGCGCCGGAAGCGGAAACTCGACCTCCGTGCTGACCGCCTCGGACCCCGTATTGCGAAACTCATACTCAACCTGCACCGTCTGCTTGCCGATACGAAGCCGCTCCTTCTCCAGCAGCACGCTCCGCTCCAGCCTCGGCTGCAGCCCTCCCGCCGGCAGCGACAGTATCGGCCGAGGATTCGCATACGCCCCCAAAGCGGCCGCCAGGACCATTCCCACCAACAGACTCATTCGCATTCCAAGATCTCCAATAGCCAACGCAATGGGTTTCGTGGCTCCCCTTTCCAAGGGGAGCTCTTTGAAAAAGTCCAAGAACTCCCCTTGGAAAGGGGAGCTACATCAAAGCTTCCTTCTTCCCTTCGAGCACCCGAAGTTTCACCGCTTGCGCTCCATATGCTCCCGCTTGATGTCCTCGTAGGACCGGTCGCTGATGATCTCTCCGTCGTCCGGGAGCGCGCCTTCCTGCCAGACTTCCTCCCCGAGCCAGGGCGCCGTCACCTCGGGTTCGAAGACCTCCCCCGCGCACTTGATGTCGTAGACGTATCCCTCGTCGCGATGCCGGCGCAGGGTGAATTCGGTGCAGGGGAAGGTCCGGGGCTGGCTGTTGTCAGGCCCGTCATCGATGGGTTCGTATTCATAAAGGTACTGCCCCATCAGGAAGAGCACCCGCCCGTCCTTCAGCTCGACAAAATAAATAGACCCCTCGTCCTCGAACTCTTCCACATTGAACGCGCGCGTGGCCTCGTAGCGCTCCTCCACGAGCAGGCCGTTCTCCTCGAGATACCGCTCGTGTTCCTCAGGACTGCGGTAAGAGCGCCCCCGGTTGAAGAACAAGTACGCCGCGGCAATAAGCCCCAGGAAGAACACCGGCATCAGCGCATAGAACGCATCCGACGCAAATTTCGGCAGCGAGCCCGAATCGCCAGCTCCGCCCACGACCGCCACCACCACGAGCAGCCCAATGAACACGAACAACCCAGCCAGAACAACTTTCATACTGCCTCCAGTAAATACCAATGACTCTCATCGTGGCTTGGCCGTCCCGGCCAAGATTGCTCGTTCCCAAGTTGCACTTGGGAACGCACTTGTCCCGGAAGTTGTACTTCGCATTAGCTCGACGGCCGCAGTCCAAATCTGCAACTCACAGCTTTGACACCTCGCCCCATCCCAACTATAACTCGGAAACACAAGAAAAGAAGCCTATTCTCACTATTCTAAGTTATGTCAACCAAACCACTCTCGTTTTGTAAAAATGGCTTTTATCGCTCTCCACGCTAACTCCAAATCCATCCCCCATGCCGCGCCTCCAATCCCCGCAGCTAGCGTTACAATCTGGCGTGGTAATCATTTGACACATGAACCTGATGCCGCCCTAAAAGATCCCGTACGGGTCCAGATCAACCTTGAGCTGCACCTTCCCACCGGGATACTCCGCCTCGAACAGTTGCCTCACCGTCCGGGTCAGCGTGTTGATCCGCTTGGCGCTCTTGCTCAGCACCGCCAGATTCCAGCGGTACTTCTTCCGCAGCCTGCGCAACGTCGCGGGCGAAGGGCCAAGCGTCTCCATCCCCCGGAACCCAAGCCCCTCGATCTGCTCCCGAACCATCCGAGACAGCCGGGCCATCGCCTTCTCGGCTTCGAGCGGGTCTTCGCACTCGATCATGAGGATGCCCATCCTGCGAAACGGCGGATAGGCCGATGACTCCCGTTGCGCAATCTCCTGCGAGTAGAAGGCGGGGTAATCGTGCGACGCGGCGGCCCGGATCGCGTAGTGGTTGGGACGGAAGGACTGGACGATCACCCGTCCCGGCAAATCGCCGCGCCCCGCGCGTCCCGCCACCTGCGTGAGCAACTGGAAGGTGTTCTCCGCCGCGCGGAAGTCGGGATGCGCAAGCCCGGTGTCGGCATTGATGACGCCCACGAGCGTCACCCCCGGATAGTCATGCCCCTTGGCGATCATCTGCGTGCCGATGAGGATATCGACCTCCCCCGAGGCAAGCCGCCGCAGGATGCGCGCGTGTCCGCCCTTGCGAGCCGTCGTGTCCGCGTCCATGCGAGCGATGCGCGCGCCCTGGAAGGTGCGTTCGAGCAGCTCCTCGACCTTCTGCGTGCCGGTGCCGAGGTAGAGCAGGGGATTGAAGTGGCACTCGTCGCAAACCTGCGGCACGCTGCGCCGCGCGTTGCAGTAGTGGCAGTTCAGGTAGCCGCCGTGCGAGTGGTACGTCATGCTGACCTGGCAATCGGGACAGGTCGCGAGCCAGCCGCACTGCGGACATAGCACGTACGGCGAATACCCGCGCCGGTTGAGCAGCAGCAGCACCTGCTCGCCCTCGGCCACGCGCTCGTTGACCGCCGTCTCGAGCACGCGCGAGATGGTGACGTCGCCGCCGGCCTCGCGGGTTTCGTTGCGCATGTCCACGACGAGCACCTCGGGCAGGGAGGCGTTGGTGGCGCGGCTGCGCAGCTCGATGCGGGTGGACTTGCCGCTCTCGCTGTTGTGATACGACTCGACCGAAGGCGTCGCCGAGCCCAGTACGCATACGGCCTTGCTGAGGTTCGCGCGCATGATGGCCACGTCGCGCGCATGATAGCGCGGCACCTCGGATTGCTTGTAGGACGTGTCGTGCTCTTCGTCGACCACGATGACCCCCAGGTTCGACAAGGGCGCAAAGATGGCCGAGCGCGCGCCCACCACGATCCGCACGTCGCCCTGTTGCGCGCGTCGCCACTCGTCGTAGCGTTCGCCCGCGCCAAGGCCGCTGTGCAACACCGCGATCTGCGTCTTGAAGCGCCCCACAAAGCGCGCAACCGTCTGCGGCGTCAGCGATATCTCCGGCACGAGCACGATGGCGCTGCGTCCCAGCGCCAACGCGCGTTCGATGACCTGCAGGTACACCTCGGTCTTGCCGGAGCCCGTGATCCCGCGCAGGAGAAAGGTCTGCGCACGCGCGGCCTCAAGAGCCGCGACAATGGCGGCATACGCATCGAGCTGGTCGCGGTTGAGGCTGTGCTTGCGGATGTTGGCGGGCTCGAAGTGCATCTGCGGCGCGCGGTATACGTCGCGCTGGAAGCGCTCGACGAGGCCCTTCTGCTCCAGCCCGCGCAGGATCGTCGTGTTCGCGTCGTGCTTCTCGCAGAGGTCAATCGAGGCGCGTTCCGGCTCCCCGTGGAGCATGTCGAGGTAGACCGCCGCCTGCTTGGGCGCGCGCCGCTGCATCGACGCCAGCGTCTCACCGTCGGGGATGGCCTCGGGCAACAGCCGGAACCACGTCTCCGTCTGCGCATTGACCGTCGGCGATTCCGTCACGACCTCCGCATCGAGCACGCCCCGCGTCACCAGCGATTGCAGCGTCGATCCCAACCCCGTCGGCCCCGCAACCTTCGCAAGCTGCATCTCGGTCAACGGCCCCCGCAGCTTCAACTCGGCCAGCACCTTCCGTTGTCGCTCCGAGAGCTTTCCCGGCTGCATCGCCTCCTCGATCAGGCTATAGCGCTTCCGGCTTCGAATCTGAATCCCCGCCGGAATCGCGCAATCCAATGCCTCGCCCCAGGAACAGCAGTAGTACTGCGAAAGCCACTTGCAAAGCTCCAGCATCTCCGAAGTAAACACCGGCCCCGCATCCGGCAACTCGACAATGGCCTTGAGTTTCTCGCGCTCCGCCTCTTCGAGCAGGCCCACGACATACCCCGTATCCACCCGATTCCCAAATGGCACCACCGCCCGCATCCCCACGGCAATGCGCTCCCGCAACCCCTCGGGCACCGCATACGTAAACGGCTGATCGAGCGGCATCGGCAGAACCACTTCGGCGAAGCGGTGTTGGCTCATAGATGTAAGAACTCCTAACATAATGAATAAGGGCTAAGCCGTGTGGGGCAGCCGCCCTCGGCTGCCGAGCAGGTACAAGAGCCTAAGAATGGCAGCCGAGGGCGGCTGCCCCACACGGCTATTTCGTTTTGCTAGGCGCTCTAAGTATTTATTATTAAAATACATGCGACTATTCTGATGTCCTGGGCGCGCATAGGCTGCCGTAATTTCATGCAAATCGAAAGTTTTGGTTGTGATTTGCATAAAATTGGGCTATCCTCTTGTTATGATTACACGTACAATTACCGAGGAACTCCTGCGGGCTGCGGGCGAATACCCCGTGGTCACTGTGCTTGGTCCCCGCCAGTCGGGCAAGACCACCCTCACACGCATGACTTTTCCCGGCAAACCGTACGTCTCCCTGGAAGATCCCGATGTCCGTACGGCTGCGGAAACCGATCCTCGTGGATTCCTGGGCCAAATGCAAGACGGCGCGATCCTCGACGAGGTGCAGCGCGTCCCTACCTTACTTTCCTACCTCCAAGGGATGGTGGACCGTACGCGCCAGCCGGGCCGGTTCATTCTGACCGGGAGCCACCAACCGGAATTGCATCAGGCCATCAGCCAATCGTTGGCGGGCCGCACGGCGATGCTGACCATGTGGCCGTTTTCGCTGACGGAACTTCGCCAGTACCCGTTTGAGCGGCGGCCCTTCGACCTGATTGTCAAGGGATTCTATCCGCGACTCCACGAAGAGCGCCTCGACCCGCGGAGATTCTACAACAACTACGTGCAGACGTATGTCGAGCGCGACGTGCGCGCCTTGATCCAGTTGCGCGACCTGGCGCAGTTTCAGAAGTTTCTGGTTCTGCTGGCGGGCAGGGTGGGGCAGATTGTAAATTTCGCGTCGTTGTCGAACGATGCGGGCGTGTCCAGCACAACCATCCGGAACTGGCTCAGCGTCCTCAAGGCCACGTACATCGTTTTCGAGCAGCCCCCCTTCTTCGAAAACGTGCACAAGCGCGTCGTGAAATCCCCCAAGGTCTACTTCACGGACCCGGGGTTGGCCGCGTTTCTCCTGGGCATCCACGACGAGAAACAGGCCGCGCGCGATCCGTTGCGCGGCGGACTCTACGAGAACCTCGTGATCGCGGAGGTGCTGAAGGGAGCATTCAACCGCGGAATAAGGCCCGAGGTCTATTTCTACCGCGACTCAAACGGAAACGAAGTCGATCTGCTCATTCGCGAGAAGGGCTCGCTCATCCCGGTCGAAATCAAATCCGCCGCGACCTTCACGGCCGATTTCCTAAAAGGATTGGAGCGGTTTCGAGCCGCGAGAACCGGCTCGGTCACAGCCGGCGCCGTGCTCTACAACGGCGAACAGGATTTTGCCATTCGCGACGTCCGCATTTTCAATCCGCTTTCCGCAGAGGACCTTTGGGAGGGATTGACTGCATTCTATGCATAGCATGCGGCGACTGTCGGCGAGTTGCTGTGATAGGCCAAAGAATCAACTGTCTTGCTGACACACTGAGTAGCGCGGCTAAATGCGGGTGTTGCTGACTGGGAAAGTGGTGCTTTTAGCTTGTTATCCGCGAAGGATGGATTTATATGGATCGTATAGAGAAGAAAGGCTATTGGTGGCTCCCAAGCAATCCGAATCATCAGGTAGCAGGAACTCTTGTTTTTGGAGATAGCACTAGCTCGGAACTTGAGCTACTGGGAACCCTGCGCGATGACTTTGAGGCACTCCAGGCGATGGGAAACTGGAGAGAGGAGCATCGGCCTGAAATCATCTTGGGGCTTTGCAGCGAAGGTGTTGCGTATACCTTGTGCAACTGCCTGCAGAGTAGCGGCACATTTAACACCAGTTCGTTTCTCGTAGAAACATTCCGCCCAACGGTAGTCATTGAAGGCAAACACTTCAATTCTCTCAATGACATTGTTTTTCACCACATGACCATGCGCCTCTCGCATCTTGGAGACTGGTACCAGCGGACCGGCAGGAGTATCACGTTTGAGGAGATTGATAGAGAGAAGCGCAAGACTACGATGACGTACCAGAAAGCGGAGGAATTGATCGTGCCGTTTTCTGGTGGAAAGGTTGAGTTCGGTCACGACAGTCGGATCAAATTTGCCCGGTTTAGTGGCGACTTCTCTGTTTCCGAGGAAGCATGCGTGTCAGTATATCCGGACACACCGCTTCCAATGTCGGAATTCCTACACGAAGGTCTTCCTCCAATTACTCACTTCATAAGCCTGGGTGTTGGACGTTCACTCACGATGAAGGAACTGAGAGCAAAAGCTGCCGTTGATTGCACGGGGGCAACGACAGAGGAAATACGCCAGGCTCCATCGTTGAGGTTATGCTGGAAGAAGCCACCGTCTGAGGATGCAGACAAGGAACTGTTCTCGGACAATATGGTGGCGACATGCCCTGACTTTGGCGCCAGTCTCCCTGCGTTTCTAGACGCTTGGGT
>JAVEWL010000277.1:0-7151 GCA_034004565.1 FCB group bacterium
CACGCAGTCGCCGGTGCGCGGCGCGCGCATGGCCGGGAATCATGACGCGTGCCGGAATGTCGCGCGTGAAACCGGTCGCCGGCGGCGCGGAACAGGGGCGCCGGGAGACGATCGTTTTGGAATGGCTGACTCGTGTTGTCAGGCGCAGCAGGACGGGGCTTTTCCACCGCTCGGAAATTTCGACGGCCCGCAGGGTGGCATCGTAGGCCTGCTGCGAATCGGCCGGTTCGAGCAGCGGCACGCCGGCGGCGATCGCATAGCGCCGCGAGTCCTGCTCGTTCTGGCTCGACGCCATGCCGGGGTCGTCGGCCACGACGATCACCAGCGCGCCCTCGACGCCCGTGTAGGCCACGGTGAACAGCGGGTCGGCCGCGACATTGAGCCCCACGTGCTTCATCGTGACGATCGCGCGGGCGCGCCCGAAGGCGGCCCCCAGGCCGACCTCCAGCGCCACCTTCTCGTTGGGCGACCACTGGCCTCGGCCTCCGAGGGCGCTGAAGGCTTCAAGAATCTCGGTGCTCGGCGTGCCGGGATAGCCCGTGCCCAGCGACACGCCCGCGTCGCGGGCGGCATGGGCTACCGCTTCATCGCCATTGAGCAGCATGCGCGTCAGGGAAGGTTGCATAGATCATGCAAATTACCGGCTACCGCCCCAAAAGTCAAGCGACGGGTCAAAAACACCATTTACCATTGCCCGTTTTCTGGTATGATTAATCGCGTTCTCACCCGCCGGATGGGTTTCATCCCGTCTGGACCGCAAAATGGGTGTTTTTGAGTGAAAATTGCTCTGCTTGCAGGCAGTTGGTGTTGCGCTCCTTTCGCGTTCGCGCGCCTAACTGACGGGGACGGAGTCTGCCCGGATACTGAGGTGTCGCAGTGATTGCTCTGCTCCTTCGACATGGCGTCGCGGTCCATGTGGCCCTGCTGGCGATCTACACCGCCTGGGCCCGGGGCGGCTCCGCCCCCGCCTTTTTCTGGGCGATCCCCTGGTTGGCGCTTGGCATCGTCGAGATGATCTTCCTCCTGCCGCCGCAGCGCAACGGTGAGTCGATGCAGGCCGCCGTGCGGCGCGCGGCGCGCGGCATCCTGCGCGACCCCGTTTTCTACGTTGGCCTCACGTTGCTCGCGTTCCTGACGCTGCAATGGCTCAATGGTCCGCGCGAACTTATCTACAACGCTTCCACCGCGCTCTGGGAATACGCCCCTCCGCCCTGGCCAGGCCTCCCATTCTGCGTCGTGCGCGATGAGGCGTCGCAGGTCCTCTACTGGGCACTGGGCGTGGTCGCCATCCTGCTGGGCATGCGCCACGGCATGCGGCTCGAGTCGAAGCGCTGGCTGCTCCGTGTCCTGGTCTACAACGGCGCGATCCTCGCCGCCTTCGGCCTGCTGCAAATGGCCACCGGGACCGACAAGGTCTTCTGGATCCGCCCGATCGGCGTCTTCTTCTTCTCGACCTTCGGCTATCCCAACCACGCCAGCGCCTACTTCACGCTCCTCGTCGCCATCAACATCGGCCTGCTCATCGAGTCGCTGGGCCACGAGGAGCCGCGCGAACAGGCGCATGGCTCCTGGCTGCTGGTGGCGCTGGTCCTCAACCTGCTGGGCGTGGTCTTCGCCATGGGCCGCGCGGGGCTGGTGCTCACCGGCGGCATCCTCCTGGTCGCGCTGGTCTACGGCGCCATCTACCTGGCGGGACGCCTCTCCGCGGCATCCACGGTCAGGCTGGGGGCCGCTTTCGCGGGGCTGGTGCTGTTCGGTGCGATGCTGGTCATCACCAAGCCCGACAACCCGCTGCTGGCCGAGATTCGAAGCATCGATCTCCTCCGTCTGCACGAGCAACTCCAGGGCGACCGCGCCGAGCTCGCCGATGCGGCCCTTCAGATCTGGGGCGACTATCCCTGGGCCGGCACGGGAGGGTGGGGGTTCCGGCGCTTCGTCGCCCTCTACATGGGGCCCGAGAAGTACGAATACTTGAAGGCGGCCGGCCGCGCCAACGTCCACAACGACACCATTCAGTACCTTTGCGAGCACGGGGCGATCGGCCTCTCGCTGATCGTCGCCCTTGTTTTTGTCCTCGTCGGCCAACTCTGGTTCCGCCTCGTCACGATGCCCCGTGTCCTCGACTCCGGCCGCGTCCATGCCCGCACCTGGTTCATGAGCGTCTCGCCCGTCGTCTGGATGACGATCATCGGCACGTCGGCGACCATCGTCCACAGCCTGATCGACCTCCCCTTCCGCAGCATGGCCATCATCTCGCTCTGGTTCATCGCCCTGGCCGCCGCCCCCGCCTTCGTGCCGCGCAAGCGGCGCACCCCGTCCCGCGGCGCGCACGTCACCAGCGAAACATGAGGTTTGCGCGAATTCACCATGCCACTCTCGTTTGCACATATTGATACCAACCCCCATCCGGTGCCGCTGGATATTCCGGCTCTTGCATCAAAACTCGAACGGCTTCTGCCGGAGGCCTTGTTTGGTCTTCTGATCGGCTCCACCGCAACCATGGGTGTCGTTCGCGCGTATGGCGATCTGGACTTGGCCTTTTTTTTGAGCCCAGGGATCACGGCAGGCTATGACTTTCAGGCCCGGATCGAGCAGGCAGTGGAGCCCCAGACCCAGGGCCGGGTGCGCGTGGATGTGGGGTTGCTCAACCGGGCCGACCCCGTCTACCGCTTCGAAGCACTGAAGGGCAGACTGCTGTTTTGCCGGGACGACGAAGCCTACATGTCCTTCTTTTCCAGCGTCAGTCGGGACTATGAAACGCAGATGATTCACTATGCCCGGCAGCGGATGTATCGGCTTAGTCGGAGGCCCGAATGCAGATAAACGGCGTCGTACAGCGCAAGCTCGCCCTCTTGGATGAGAACGTGATTCGTCTGCAGCGCTATCTTTGTGGAACCACGCTCGAGCAATTCAAGCGGGACGACATGAAACAGGCGGCTGTTGAACGTGTCCTCCAAGTGGCCGTCGAGATTGTCATTGATCTGGCCGAAAGGATCATTGCGATCAAAGGGGCAGGGCCGGCCGCAACGGCGGTCGAGGCGATCGAGCGGCTTGTAGCCCTGAGTGTGCTGCCGACCCCCGAACCCTTCACCGAGATGGTTCGTTTCCGCAACCGCATTGTGCATGGCTATACCGATATCAACCCCGAAATGGTTTATCTGATCGCCACCACACGGCAGGAAGATTTTCGGCGATTCCGCGATTCCATTGATCGTTTGAAGGCGTGACAGGCATCCTTGCGTGCCAGGAAGGATGCCCCCCCTGAGATTTATGCGCCCGCGCAGCGGGAAAACATGCGCCCGCGAAGCGGGACATATGCGCCCGCGAAGCGGGACATCCTGTCATCCTGTCCCTCAAAATCCGCGCCCTCCGCGTCATCCGTAGCTGCTCTCCCGCCCCCAAAATCCTGCGAATCCTGTCATCCTGTCTAAAACAAATCCAAGGCTCCAAGTAATCCCCGATGTCCGACCTCGACCTAATCTTCTCCCTGGTCTCCGAAACCCTTCCGGCGGCCGGCATCGACTGCCTGTTGATCGGCGGTTTCGCGGTCAATCACTACGGATACTCGCGCAGCACGCTGGATATCGACCTGATGATCGCGACTGAACAGCGCGATGCGGTCCGCAAGATCATGCAACGCGAAGGTTTCACCAACGTCGCGTTGCACGATAATGTGATGTTTGTGCACCGCCCCGGAACGCAATGGCGCGTGGATATCCTGCAAGTGGATCGGGAAACCATGGCGCAACTGCTCTCGCGGGCGGAACATGGCATGGTTGGCGGGAAGAAGATCAGGTTCCCCGCGCTGAAGGATTTGCTTGCCATGAAGTTCTTTGCGCTGGGGCAGAATCCCGCGCGCCGAATGGGTAAAGACCTGCCGGATATTGCCCACCTAGCCATCCACCACGGCCTCGATCCTGAAAAGGATCTGCATCCGCTGGCCCTCCGTTTTGCGTCGGAAGCAGTCTACGAACTCGTGGCCAATCAGATTGGGAACCTGCGGACATGATATTCCCAACGTATTCCGAATCGGCCGCCCGGTACGCGCTTCGCACCCTGCCGCGGCTCAGCATGGACGAGTACGCGGAATTCATCGAGGAACTCCTGGCGCATGCCGACCCGGTCAAGATCGCCCGCCAGAAAGCCATCGAAAAGCAGATCAAGACCCCCTTCTCCTTTAAGCCGGAATCCAAGGGAACGTGAACACAAAGGACTCAGCGCAACAAATAATGGCGGCGCTGGAAAAAAGCAATCGCTAAGCCTCGCATCTCCCAACTTTAGAACTTCCGAACTCTCCCCTCCCTCCTGCGATCTATGCGCCCGCGAGGCGGAAAAAATCCGTAGCTCCCCCGGGCCCCTTCCGCAGCGACATTATGCATCCAAACATTATACATCCGTGCATAATCCCGCATGCAATTCATTATCGACGCCGACGAGGTGATGGCGGGGATCGTTTGATGGAACCATGAATGGTTCGGAGCTCCAAACTATAGAACTCCCACTCCCACTTCCTCTCCCCAAAAAATCTTGTCCATCCCGTGCATCCATGTAAAATCCTGCGCTTTATGCGCCCACGCAGCGGGACATCCTGTCATCCTGTCCAAAAAGCCTCCCCCCATCCGCGCCATCCGTAGCTTCTCCAAGTATTTTCGAACTCCGCACGCCCACACTCCCGCACTTTAGCACTTTTCCCCTCTCCCTCTTGGCGGCCTGCCGCGCCGAAGCAGCAGGCGGAGGCGGGTCTTGGCGCCTTGGCGGTTAACGCATTCACCACTCACCACTCACCACTCGACCACCCCCACTCACGATTCACCACTCACGACTCACCACTCACCACTCGACCACCCCCACTCACGATTCACGATTCACCACTCACGACTCACCACTTCCCACTCCTCTCACAACTCACGATTCACGATTCACCACTCACCACTCACCCCGGACCAACCACCCGCAATGACTCACAAGGCATTCTATGACTGGCAGACCGGCGGCGGCGGTGGCGATGTCTCGCGGCTGATCGCCGTGCTGGAGCGCCTCGATCTTCCGTGGTGTGTGATCGGCGGTCTCGCGGTTAACCACTGGGCCGAGGAGCCGGTCGTCACGGCGGATGTCGATCTCGTCATCGCCCTCGAGCGGGTCGAAGAGGCGGTGGCCGCCCTCGTTGCCGAAGGTTTCACGGTGGAGCGATTCCCATGGGCGGTCAATCTCCGCGGCGCGTCGCGGGTTAGCGTTCAGATATCCACGGAAGAGCGCTACCACGACTACCCATCGCGGGCGGTGCCCGCCGATGTCTGGGGCATGCTGATGCGCGTCGCCGCTCTCGAAGACACCCTGCAAGGCAAACTGGCCGCCTACGCCGACCCGCGGCGCCGCCCCAGCAAGCGCCAGAAGGATTTTCTCGATATCCTGCGCCTCGTCGAAGCCCATCCCGAACTCGAGCAAAGTCTGCCCGCCGATGTGCGCGACAAGCTGCGCGAGGCACGTTAGAACATTTCAGCCCCGAAGGGGCGCGACATACCAGCCCAGGGCAACGCCCTGGCTAATTAAACATATTTTATGTTGCATATTTTGTGTTGCAGACATGATGCTTAACATGCTACGATGCTTGCCATGAAAGCAGATGCGATAAACCCCTTCCTGGTATCGGGATACCAGGGTCCAAAGTTCTTCTGCGACAGGGAGGACGAGGTCGCCGCCCTCGTTTCCGCCTTCTCCAACCGGCGCAACGTCACGCTTATCAGCCCACGCAGAATGGGCAAGACCGGCCTTGTCCATCATGCATTCAACCGTCTCGCAGCGGACGACAATGACTGCCGCTGCTTCTATCTCGACATCTTCGCCACCCAGAACCTCGCCGAGTTCACCTCCCTCTTCGGGAAGGTTGTGCTGGGAAAGCTGGACGGTTTCTCCGAGGCCGCCATGCGCAAGCTCTCCGGCTTTTTCAAAAGCTTCAAGCCCCGGTTCACCATCGATCCGCAAAACGGATCGCCCGAAATGACACTCGATATCCGGCAGGACGACTCCGATCTCGGCCTGTCTGAGATTTTTGCATACATCAAACAATCGAACCGGCAGTGCTGCATTGCGATCGACGAGTTCCAGCAGATTCTCTCCTATCCCGAGAAAGGCGTCGAAGCCCTGCTCCGTTCGCACACGCAATTTCTGCCGAATGCCGCATTTGTGTTCGCGGGCAGTGAAAAGCACCTGATGGACGAGATGTTCGCCTCCGCCAAACGGCCCTTCTACCAGAGTGCGCAGAAGATTTCGCTGGGGCCGATCCACCTCGAAGCGTATCAAAAATTCGCTTCCGCCAAGTTTTCGGCGGCGGGTCGCAGTCTGCCGGCGGAGGTCTTCGCCCGGATTTACGGGATGCTCTCCGGTCACACTTGGTACATTCAGCTTGTTCTCAACCTTCTCTATTCAGAAAGTGCCAGGGTCGTCGGTGACGACGATGTCGACCGGGTCGTCGCGGGTATTCTGGCGGAGGAGAATGCCACCTACAAGACCTACTGCGACATGCTCACCCCTGGACAGTTTCGCGTCCTGCGGGCCGTGGCTGCGGAGAATAACGCAGCCTCCCCCACCGGGAGCGCGTTTCTCAAGCGCCACGACCTCGGCGCGGCGAGCAGCGTCCGGCTGGCGCTTAAAGCCCTGCAAGACAAGTCGCTGATCCTGCGCAACGACGAGGGCCGCTAC
The DNA here is from genome assembly GCA_034004565.1 of FCB group bacterium. GTDB lineage: Bacteria > Hydrogenedentota > Hydrogenedentia > Hydrogenedentales > SLHB01 > JAVEWL01. Next base: position 6,700 of record JAVEWL010000277.1, read on the forward strand.
TCGGTTTACGACCGTTTCTTTGGGATTTGGCTTGCGCGTTAGCCGCACCATCCATAGCTTCGCCAGATCTCGCGACACAGTAATTATTCAACTTCCGAACTCTCGAACTTCCGAACTTCCGAACTTTAGCACTCGCCACTTTCGAACTTCTCCCGACACCCAAACCCATCCGCGCCATCCGCGGATCTATGCGCCCGCGCAGCGGGAAAATCCACAACTTCTCCCTCCTCTTGAAAATCCTGTAATCCTGTCCAAAGAAAATCCGCGCTATCCGTGCCAACCGTAGCTTCTCCAAGTATTTTCGAACTCCGAACTCCCGCACTTTAGAACTTCCGAACTCGCCTCTTTGGCACTCCCGCACTCCCGAACTTTAGAACTCCCGCACTTCCGAACTTCCCATGCCCACCATCTCCATCATCGGTCTCGGCTATGTCGGCCTGCCCCTCGCGCTC
>JAVEWL010000278.1:0-7124 GCA_034004565.1 FCB group bacterium
TGGTACGTGTAGTTCATGTGGCGCAGGCCGAATTCTTCGCCGTTGCCGATAAGGCGCAGGAATTCGCCCGCGCTGTTTCCGCCCGTGACCAGCATGATGTCGACGATACCGGCATCCACCAGGGTCTGGATGGGGTAGTAAATCATGGGTTTGTTGTATACGGGGAGCAGGTGCTTGTTCGTCACGCGCGTCAGAGGCCGGAGACGGCTTCCCATGCCTCCCGCCAAAACCACACCCTTCATGCAATCATCCTCATTGTTCGTTGGGAACAAGTGACCAACAGTGCTTCAAACCACTCCTCCGGATTCTAGCACATTCGCAGTTCTGTCAAGAACGAAGTTGGCATGCGGGTCCGGTGGCACGCGACGGGGGGCGTGTGGTAGGATTGGCGGCAGTCGGGGCGTGGCGCAGTCCGGTAGCGCACTTGCTTTGGGAGCAAGGGGTCGCTGGTTCGAATCCAGTCGCCCCGACCATCCTTTCTATCCGGCTATTCCATTGATGCCTACACCAGGGACATTATCGCGGGTGCCACCTTCAACCCGCGTAAAAAGTCGCGTGGCTTGTGGGTGTCTTCCTCCCTCTCCCGTTGGGAGAGGGTCGGGGTGAGGGCTTCCGCTAATACCTCAATTCATACCCGGCGCTGCCTTTTCATCGATGTAGGTTATTTGGGCTCGTTTGCCTGAGGTTACCAGGGCGGCGGCGTAGGGTTCGGGAACAGTCAGATCGTGGAGTTCCCAACGGTCGAGCTGGTCGGGGTCGTCGCAGGTGAGGAGGGCGGCGGGTTCTTCGGGGGCGAGGGTGACGGAAAAGGTGTCGAGTGGCATGGAGAGACCGTCGCCGTGGGCTTTGATGTAGGCTTCTTTCCGGGTCCAGCAGGTGAAGAAGGCGCGGACGCGTTGGTGGGGCGGAAGGCCGAGCAGGATTTCGGTTTCGTAGTCGGAGAAATAGCGGTCTGCCATGCTCTCGAGTTCGATGTTCTCGCGCAGGGCTTCGCAGTCGATGCCCAGTTCGCGGTTTCGTGAAACGGCACAGAGGAACAAGTCGCCGGAATGCGAGACGTTGAAGCGGATACTTGCCTGGGCGGGGGTCAAGCGCGGCTTGCCGTGGGCCGCGTACTCGAAGGCGATCTGGCAAGGATCGGTGCCGATGTAGCGGGCAAGTAGGGTGCGAAGGTAGCCGCGGCCCAGGATATAGGCGTCGCGATGGCGGGCGAAGTAGTACTGTTCGGATCGTTCGATCTCTTCGGGGGAAAGCAGCTTCTTCAGAAGGTCGAGATTGGGTATCAGCGCGGTAAACGAGGCCCTGTGAATGTGAACGGTATCTTCGGGCAGATCGATGTGCGAAGCGTTCATTGCTTTTGTCACTCCGGGTTAAGGGAGCGTGCCGCCGCGACCCGGATGAGCCGCGACGGCACGTAAAGCGTACACGCTATGGGACCGGATCGTGCTATTGGAGCACGAGGCGGATGCCCATGAAGTCGTATCCCGCGCTGGGCATGTAGCCGAAGCGGGCGAAGCTCACGCAGGAATGCGCCGGATCGCGGAAGGAGCCGCCGCGCAGCACTCGGAACGCGCCGCCGGTCACAAGCGGTCCGGTGGGATCGGTGGCCGGGTCCGCGGTGTAATAGTCTTCGTCGTATGCGTCGCGGGTCCATTCGCCCATGTTGCCGTGCATGTCGTAGAGGCCCCACGCGTTCGGGAGTAGCTGGCCGGACAATTGGGGGGCGTACGGACTGGTGGAGATGTACCACCCGTAGTCGCCGAGCGTGTCGGGTGAGTCGCCGAAGTAGAACTGCGTGGTCGTGCCGGCGCGGCAGGCGTATTCCCATTCCGCCTCGGACGGCAGGCGGAAGATGCCATTGTCGCCTTCGTTCAGTGTGTCTACGAAGGCCTGGGCGACGTTCCACGCCACGGAGTCAACGGGGGCCGTATCGTCCAGATTGTCGAAGAAAGAGGGATCGTAGCCCATCACGTCGGTGAACAGGCCTTCCGACACTTCGTACTTGCTCATCCAGAAGCCGCGCGAGATGGTTACGCTGTGCTGGGGGATCGCGTCGGTGTGTTCATAGAGGCCCACGGCGTCGCCCATCAGGAACGTGCCCGCCGGGACCCAGACGAACTCGATGCCGGCGACCGTGCGGGTCTCACCGGCGGTGGTTCCCTGCGTGCGCTGGGGATCGAGGACGACGACGAGGTCCGGACGCGACAGGGTGCTGGTTTTGCCGTTGCTGGCGGTGACGGTCAGCGAGACCGTATACGCGCCGGGCGCGGTGTAGATGTGCACGGGGTTCTGATCGGTACTGGTCTGGCCGTCGCCGAAATCCCACTGCCAGCCGGTGATGGTGGCGGGGGCCGCGGCCTTGCTCTGGGTCACATCGCTGTGGTCGGTGAACGTCACCGTCAACGGGTTGTCGCCGATCCAGGCACTGGAGTCGAAGGTCGCGTTGATCGTCTGCCGGTTTCCGGGGCAACCTGTTGTCAGGAGGGCACACATGGCCATAAGCAAGAGCACCGCAGTGCCGCGGTGGAAGAGAACTTTCGTTGGATTCATCATGCGCATTTCCTTAATGGTCTGTACCGCCTGGGGCCGGCCTACCAACCTTCAATAACTCGCTGCGTGGCGTCCACAATAACTTCGGGCTGGTCTTGCATCATGAAATGGGACGAGTTTTCGACCGTTTCCCAGATGCCGCCGGGGGTGAGGTCCGCCTGGTCCTGGTACATCTCGCGCATAAGCATGGACGCGCGCAAGGCTTCGTTGTCGTCGTTCGTGATGAGAGAGAAGCGCTCGATGGACTGGCCCAGCATGATAAGTGGGACGTCGGGGACGGCGCGGTTGGCCCGGACGAGCGACGCCGTGAAATCGGTGTTCTGGTATTCGCCCATCGCACCCGTTTGGCTTCGGGTGATGATGTCCTGGCTGAGGTTGAGGCTGCGGTTCATGGTTTCGACGGTCTTGGCGGAGAGCAGCAGGCCGGTGCGCCACCAGTAGTCTTCGTGGGTGGTGTCGACGAGGACGATGCCGCTGACTTCGCTGGGGTAGTTGTTGGCATAGTAGCGGGCATAGAGTCCGCCCAGGGAGTGCGCCACGAGGATGTAGGGCGGCTCGAAATCGATGGCGCGCAGGAAGGCCCGCATCTCTTCGCTGATGGTATTGGCGTTGCGCGGATTAAGGCCGGGGTCGCTCCAGCCCACGCCGCCGCGATCGTAGATGACGACGGTGCCGAGGTCGGCGAGCCCGGGGAGGGTCTTCTTCCAAAGATTGACGTTTTCATCGAGGCCGTTGATGACGAGGATGTGCGGCTCGCCGGTGCCTTTCTTGACGTAGAAGAGGTCCAGGTTCTGACCTTGCATTTCAATAGTCGCGAACTCGCCGTCCGCGGGAGGCTGTCCCAGCGGATAGAGCCCCGGCAACGCTTCCACGTAGGGACAGCCGCAGAGCATCGCCGGCAAGAGCAGGACGCCAAGGACGGGAAGCACTCCCCATCTGAGCGCCCTTCTTACGTGCATGGGAAACAGCATTGATTGTCCTCCTTTTGTCCGTGGTACGCATCCACACGTCAGCGTTTTTGCTCCAAGGCCGCGTTCACGACCTGTGCCAGACTCGCCACGTGTGGTTCCTTCCATATGGTGGCATGGTTACCCGGTATATCGGACTCAATGGCCCTGCCCTGAACGTGGGATTGCCAGAGGAGTTGCGACTGACGTCGCGCCTCGCCTCGCAATACGTCCGACCAGAGCAGGTGAACATCGCCGGGATAGGGGGCGCGCGGCGCGTAAACCCGGCTTTCTTCTATGTTTGCGTGGACGGTCTTGACCATGCGCCGCGCCATGGGGAGCGACATGAGGGTCTTGCGGTTGCCCGCGGCGCGAGCCGAGACGTCCTCGCCGCCTTCGGCGAGCATGCCGTTGTAGACGCCGTCCATCCAGGCCCAGTGCAGGAATTCGCGGAGCGTCATGTCGCCCTCCTTCCACTTGGCACGCCAGCTCGCGTAGGCGATGCGGAAGCCGTGCAATACGAAGGGGAAGGCGTGGTAGAGGTAGGCGACGTAATTGAAGAGGCGCGGCAGCAGGCCCAGCGCGGCGCGGGGCAGACGAAGCACGCGCGCGAGAATGCTGGAAGGCTGCCGGGCCTCACGGGCCGCACCGGGCACGAGTATCGAATCGATAAGGGCGATATGAATAGCGGTTTCGCCGGACTCGCGCAGTTGGCGCGCCATTTCGAAGGCGACCAAGCCGCCGTAGGACCAGCCCGCGAGGTAGTAGGGACCGTGCGGCTGGAAGGCGCGCATGCCTTCGAGGTAGTAGGCCGCAACGTCTTCGACGTTGTGGAACGCGACGGGCTTCTCGCCCAGGCGCGGATCCTGCAGGCCGAACAGCGAGAAGCCGGGCAGCAGGTGTTTGGCCAGGGGAAGGTACGGGAAGACGACGCCGCCGGCCGGTGCAACGAGGAAGAGCTTGGTCCGATCCCCTGGGCTGAAACGCAGGGGGACGACCGGAGAGTCATCGGTCAACTCGATGGGCGGTGCGTCTCCGGAGCCGTCGAGTCGGCGGGCCAGGGTGCGCGGCGTGGGCGCGAGGAAGATGAGCTGAACGGGCGCGTTGATACCGTACTCTTCGCTGAGGCGCGTCATGAGGCGCAGGGAGAGCATGGAGTGGCCGCCACGCTCGAAAAAGTTGTCGTTGACGCCGATGGGGCGCGTGTCGAGGAGTTCCTCGAACAGGGCGACGATTCGACACTCGAGATCGGTTTCGGGGGCGGCGTATTCGGTGGCGAGCTGGGTTGCGGAACCGCCGAAATCCGGGTCCGGGAGCGCTTTGCGGTCAATTTTGCCGTTCAACAGGACCGGGAGCGTGTCGATGCGCTTGAAGGCCGCCGGAATCGTGTATTGGGGGAGCGTGGGGGCGAGGTGCTCGCGCAAGGTTTCGGGATCGGCCATTCCGGTGTAGTACGCGACAATGCGCCGGTCATGCGGGTCGGTGCCCCAGACGACGGCGACGGCGCGCTCGACGCCGGGGTGGCGTTCGAGGGTGGCTTCAATTTCGCCGAGTTCGATGCGGTAGCCGCGCAGCTTTACCTGGTGATCGATGCGGCCGAGGTACTCGATTTCGCCGGCTTCGGTCCAGCGGCAGAGGTCGCCGGTGCAATAGATGCGGCCCGATCCGAAGGGGTTGTCGCGGAAACGGTCGGCGGTAAGCTCGGGGCGATTGAGGTAGCCGAGCCCGAGGCCTTCGCCGCCGATCCAGAGTTCGCCGGGCACGCCCACGGGGCAGCGATTGCCCGAGGCGTCGACGACGTAGTATTTGCGATTGGCGCCGGGACCGCCGAGGGTCGGGGCGCCTTCGTCGTCGGCCAGGCAGCGCTTCATCGACGAGCAGATCGTGGCTTCCGTGGGGCCGTAGGCGTTCAGGAAAACGCGGTCACGCGCGTAGCGCTGGACCAGCGCCGCGTCGCATGCCTCGCCGCCGGCGACGATGCAGCGGAGCGGACGCAGGGTTTCGTCGGGGAGCGCGCGCAGGAGGCTTGGCGGCAGGAGCGCGACCGTTACGCCGGCCTTGCGCAGGTATGCGGCCAATTGCGCGGGATCGCGCAGCACGGTGCGCGGCGCTACGCACGTCGCGGCTCCGGCGCCGAAGGCGAACACCGCTTCGAGCACGAAAGCGTCGAACGAGGGCGTGGCGAACTGCAGGACGCGGTCGGCGGACGTGGATTCGAGCATCTTGCAGCACCACTGCGCGAGATTCATCAGGCCGCGGTGCGCCGTGATCACACCCTTGGGTTGGCCGGTACTGCCGGAGGTGTAGATGATATACGCGGGGTCCTCGGGACGCGGCGGAGCCGGTAGCACCGGCGCGGTGGTTTTATTGACGATGTCGTCTGTGGAGATGATCTGTGTGGCCGTTTCGGGGAGGGTCGGGCGCGTTGCATTGTCGGTGACGATGCAGCGGGCCGCGGCGTCTTCCAGCATGAAACGGATTCGGGCCTCGGGTAACTCGGGATCGATCAGCAGTGCGGCCGCGCCGGATTTCCAGATGCCGAGCAGGCCGATGATGAGCCCTTGTCCGCGGTCGCAGGCCAGCGCCACCACGGCGCCGCGGCCGGGCAATTGGGCCGCAAGGTGCGCGGCGCGCGCGTCGAGCTCGGCGAAGGTCAGGGTGGCGGCATCCGAGACGAGCGCGGGGGCATCGGGCGTCTGCTGCGCGTACTGCGCGACGAGGTCGTGCAGGCAGCGTGTCGTGTCGAAAGGCGCGTCGGTTTCATTCCAGCGGTCGAGCGCGTCTTCTTCGTCGGTCGTCAGCAGGGGCAGCGCGATAAGGGGCCGGTCCGGGTCCTCGAGCACGGCGCGCGTGAGCGTGGTGATGTGTCCCATCATGCGACGGATGCGTTCCGGGCGGTAGAGCGCGGTGGCGTAATTGACGGTGAGGAGAAGCTTGCTGTCCTCCTCGAAGAGTTGAATTTCGAGGTCGAATCGCGCCGTGGCTGTGCCCAGGAGAAGCGGTTCGGCGTGAAGCGCGCCGAGGCTGAGGTCGGTCCGTTTCATGTTCTGCACGGCCATCATGACCTGCGCGAAAGGATTACGGGACGGATCGCGGTCGGGGTTCAACGCCTCCACGACGCGCACAAACGGCAGGTCCTGGTTGTCGTAGGCCTGAAGCGCGACGGCCCGCGCCTGCTGGAGCAAATCCGCGAAGGTGGCCTCGGGCGTAAGCCGGGTTCGGACTATGAGCGTGTTGACGAAGAAGCCGAAGACGCCTTCCAACTCGCGCCGGTTGCGGTTGGCCACGGGGGTCGCGAGGGCAATGTCGGTCGAGCCGGAGTAGCGCCAGAAGAGGATGCTTAGCAAGGATTGCAGGAACATGAACAGGGTTATGTTCTGCCTGCGGCAGAAGTCCTGGATCTCTTGGGAGACTTCGTCGGATAGGAACAGCGCCTCGGTGGCGCCGTCGAAATGGGCCACGGCCTGACGTGGGTAGTCTGCGGGAAGTTCGAGGGGTTCCAACGCGCGCAATTGCTCTCGCCAGTATGCGAGCTGCGTATCGAATGCGGGCGCGGCCTGATCGGAGCGCTGCCACACGGCGAAAGCGGGATAGTGCAGCGACGGCGGCGGCAGGAGGGCCTGGGCA
>JAVEWL010000279.1:0-7093 GCA_034004565.1 FCB group bacterium
GGCCGAGATTACGGTCGACGCCTTCCCGGGGCAGCAGTTCACGGGGAAGGTCGACCGCATCGCGACCCAGGGCGTGAACCTTCAAAACGTGGTCACTTTCGAGGTGCGCATCGAAGTCCTGAGCGAGAACAAGACCCTGCTGAAACCCGAGATGACGACCAACGTGTGGATCCTCGTGGCGGAGAATCCCGATGCCTTCTGGTGCCCGCCTACAGTATTCTTCGTGAACGCCGCGACGCCTTCGTGGAACTCAAGCAGCCGGACGGCACGGTCGTTGCCAAGCATCCCGTCACCACGGGGATCACGGATGGGCTTCAAACCGAGATTCTCAGTGGCCTCGAGGAAGGCGACCTGGTGCGCGTGCAGAGTCCGGAGGAAGAGAGCCGGTGGCGCAACAGCGGCGACAACGCGGCGGACGACAAGCGACGGCGTGACCGCATGATGTTCCGCACCATAGGCGGCGGAGCGGCGGGCGGCCGGCGGTGATTATCGAGATCGAAAATCTGACCAAGACCTATGTGCTTGGCGACACGGAGGTCCGCGCCCTGGATGGGGTGTCGATGGGAATCGACGACGGGGAGATGGTGGCCATCACGGGCCCGTCCGGAAGCGGCAAGTCGACGCTGATGCACATTTTGGGCTGCCTCGACGCGCCCGATTCCGGCGTTTACCGGCTTGCCGGCGAGAACGTCGCGGGCCTTTCGAGCGATCGGCTCGCGGAGATTCGCAACCTTCGCATCGGGTTCGTGTTTCAGACGTTCAACCTGCTGCCACGCCTGTCGGCGCTGGAGAACGTGGAACTGCCGTTGCTGTACGGTCGCAAGCACGACGCGAAAGAACAGGCCGCGGAAGCGCTGAAGATCGTGGGGCTTGAAAACCGCATGCACCACGAACCGAACCAGTTGTCGGGCGGTCAGCGGCAGCGTGTGGCCGTGGCGCGGGCCATCGTCACCAACCCGGCGATGATCCTTGCGGACGAACCCACGGGGAACCTGGATACCCGGACCGGTGAGGAAATCCTGGCCCTGTTTCACTCGCTGAACGAACAGGGCCGAACCATCGTCATCGTAACGCACGAAGCGGAAGTGGCATCGCAATGCCGGCGCTCGATACACATCCGCGACGGACGCATCGCGAATGTGTGAGGAGGGCGAACCGTGTATTTCATGACGCTGCTGAAGGTGGCAGTCTACAGCCTGCTGAGCAACAAGCTGCGCTCGTTTCTGGCGGTCCTCGGGATCATCATCGGCGTGGGCGCGGTCATCGCCATGCTCGGCATCGCGGCGGGCGCGAAGGCGCAGGTGTTGAGCACCATTTCGGCCATGGGCACGGAGCTGCTCATCGTGCGCCCGGCGCAACGCGGTTCGGGCGGTGTTATGACCGGCACGCAACAAAACCTCACCGTCGAGGACGCCGAGGCCATTCTCAAGGAAATCCCCGAAATCCTGCAGGTATCGCCCGCGGTGCAGGGGCGCGGACAGGTCAAGTACTTCGAGAAGAACTCGAACATCAGCTATGTTGGGGCATCGGTGACGTACTTTCCGATTCGTGCCTTCGAGATTGAAAAGGGGCGGGTCTTCACGGACACCGAAGAGGAGCGGCTCGCGCACGTGGCCGTCCTCGGACCGGTAACGGCCGAAACCCTGATGGGCGAAGCCGACCCTATCGGCGAGACCATCAAGCTGAACGGGCTCAACTTCCAGGTCATCGGCGTGACCAAGGCCAAGGGCGACCAGGGCTGGTTCAACCCCGACGACCAGGTCATCATTCCTTGCAAGACGGCCATGAAACACCTGCTGGGCGTGGACTATGTCCGGGAAATCGATATACAGTGCAGGCCGGGTTCGGACTTGATGGCGGTCCAGGACCGCGTCGTCAGTCTTATCCGGAAGCGCCACAGGACCCTGCCCGACATGCCGGACGACATCGAGATCCGCAACCAGGCCGAAATCCTGAACACGGCATCCCAGGTGACCCGGACTTTCACGGTGCTGCTCGGAACGGTGGCGGGGATTTCGCTGCTGGTCGGCGGAATCGGGATCATGAACATCATGCTGGTGACCGTCACCGAGCGCACGCGCGAGATCGGTGTCCGCAAGGCGATCGGCGCCAAGGACCGGGACATCCTGCGGCAGTTCCTGTTCGAGGCGACGCTGATGAGCGGCCTGGGCGGACTGATCGGCGTCGGAGCCGGTGTGGGCGCCGCCAAAGCCATCGGCCTTCTGACGAGTTTTCAGACGGTGCTTAGTCCGCAGAGCATGCTGATGGCCATGGTGTTCGCGGCGTCTGTGGGCATCTTTTTCGGGTATTATCCGGCGCGGCGCGCGGCCAAGCTGAATCCCATCGACGCATTGCGTTATGAGTAGATGGGCGTGGAATGCATCGCAAAGGAATTGGTACGAGGAAGGGTAGGACATTGAAGTCATCCATATGGCGCGGGTTGGTTTTGGCGGTGGGGCTGTTGGGCCTGACAGGGTGCGCGGCCATCGAATTCAGCAAGACCCCCGTCGTTCCGGAGTTGAGCGTTCGGCCGACGGACGACAAGACGGAGCACGCCTCTCCCCCGCCACTGCCCGAGACCCTGGAAACGAAGGAGTTCGAGCCGACGCCCGAACCCGCCGAAGGCAAGCCGGAGACGCTGAACCTCACCGTGGAAGCGGCCATCGCCATGGCGCTCGAGAACAACCAGGCGCTGCAAGTCGAGCAGATTAATCCCGCGCTTGCCCGAACGACCGTTACGGAGCAACGGGCCGTGTTCGATCCTACCCTGGCCGGAGCCTTCACACGGACGCGGAACCGCAACGAGCGCGAATTGGCCATCGATGAGCCGCTGCGCGTGACCGACGAGAACGGTGAACTTCAGACCATCGGGACTGTCAGACGGCGCGTGGATACCTCGACCACCAGCTACTTCTCCACTGGGGTGGCGGGTCTGGACCAATACCTGCCGACCGGCACGTCCATTGGTGTGAGCATTTCGCCGTCGAGCGATTCGCTCAACCTGGGGTCGTCGAACCGCTCGCTGGTCGGCGCCGGCAACGACACTACCGGCGACGCGAACCTCCTCGAGCTCAGCGTCACCCAGCGCCTGCTGCGCGGCGGCGGCCTGGGTGTAAACCTCGCCAGCCTGCGCCAGGCGCGACTCGCGTACCTGTCGTCCGAATACAACCTGCGCGGATTCGCGGAGTCCCTGGTGGCGCAAGTCGAGAATACGTATTGGGACTACTACCTGTCCAAACGCCAGATTGTCATCTTCGAGAATTCCCTGGATCTTGCGCTGCAGCAGGAGAACGAAGTCAACACGCGCATCGAGGTCGGCAAGCTCGCCGAGAGCGAGCGGGCGGCCGCCCAGGCGGAGGTGGCGCAACGCCGCAGCCTGCTTATCAATGCCCGCAGCAATATGGCCCAGGCGCGGCTTGAGCTCGTCCGCCTGCTGAACCCATCTCCCGAGGCCCTTCGCGCCGTGGATCTAGAGCTTGCAAGCGAGCCGCTCATGCCCGAAGTGAATTTGAGCGAGGTGGAAGACTCGGTGCAACTTGCCCGTCGGATGCGGCCGGAACTTAACCAGGCGCGGCTCCTCCTGCAGCAGGACGAGTTGGAACTGGTTCGGACCCGCAACGGGCTCCTGCCCCAATTGGACATCTTCCTGACCCTGTCGCAGGAACTCAGCTCGACGGGCTACGGCAGCGCTTTCGAAGGCACGAGCCGGGTACTCGAAGACGATAACGTGCAGACATCCGCCGGAATCCAGTTCAGTTATCCTATCGGCAACCGCGCGGCACGGGCCCAGCATCAGCGTGCCCTTTTCGGCCGTGAACAGGATTTTGAATCGCTGAAGAACCTCGAGCAGTTGGTCGAGCAGGATGTCCGTGGCGCGTATATCGAGTTGAGCCGGGCCCGCGAGCAGGTATCGGCCACGGAGGCGACTCGAAAATTGCAGGAACTCACCGCCCAGACCGAGGTCGAGAAGTTCCGAGTGGGGAAGTCTACGTCGCTGCTGGTTTCGCAGGCGCAACGCGACTTTCTTGAGGCGCAGATCAACGAAGTAGACTCGCATACCGCATTCCTGCAAGCGATCGTGAACCTCTACTACAGCGACGGTTCCTTGCTGCTTCGGCGTGGTGTCATGTGCCCCGGGGCGGACCCCGTGAAGTTCGAGCGAATGTCGTAATGGGAACTCCTTTTCCCAAAACGTTCCGCGGCGTAGGTATTGCATCACAATTAGCATTTTCACGAGCCGCTGACAGCTAAACCATAATAATAAAACTATTTACATATTAGCGCCTTTTCCGGACCGAAGGGTGCCTCCCCAGCAGGAGAGGTCTAACTACCTCGGCATCCTCTCCTGACGAAGAATAACTGTCGATTTTTGGAGATTTTTTCGTCAATCCTACCCTGGTGTAGGAAAAGGACTAGCCAAATACGCCCGAGTATGCTTTAATGGGTATTCGAAGGCGCACACTACATACCGACCCGACACATTTCCCGGATAATAGCGTTGTATGCTGCGGTTTCGTGTCCAATCCGGGTACTCCACATGCGCTTGGCATATAGATTGCTTTTTCAAGCCCCCATAGAGAAAGGATTCGCCTATGAGCTTGTTATCCTACAGAGAGCCCGGTGCCCGGGACTTCGGTCCCGCCGCGGGCGCCCCCCAGGACCCGAGTCGTTCCATGGGCGAAGACAAGACCATGCCCGTCCAGGCCTGGCACGGGGCGGCTGATTTCAATCCCTTGATGGAGCGTGCGTTGCGCGCGCAGCAGATGGCGGAAGGCCGGTTCTACAAGAGCAGCCCGCTCGATTAGGTATTACGTTGGCATGGCGCCGGCTGGACCGGCGCCACGGCCAGAAACAGGGCCCGCAGCGGACCAACGCGAATACGTTTCGCGGAGTCCCCGGCGGGCTCTCGGCATTCAGGGTCGGGGTGGTTGCCTGAGCGGCGAAATGCCGGTACCATAGGGACTTCCAGGTCGCGGCCGCAAGCGCGGTTTGGCGGCGCGGCCGCCACCCCTCCACAGCGTACGGCACAGGCAAGGACACCGAGGGTAAAAACTATGAGCATTGCGCGACAGATTGCCGAGCGTATTGAGCGGACCCCGTTCGTGGATACGCACGAGCATTTGTGCGAGGAAGCCGAGCGGCTCCAGTTTCTCTCGGCTCCGGACTCGGGCATTCCACCGGCGGACTTTTCGCTTCTTTTTGCCCACTACGCCAATTCGGATTTGGCCTCCGCCGGGCTGTCCGAGGATGACGCCAAGCGTTTCTTTGCGCACGACACCGCGATCGATGTGAAGTGGCAACTGCTCTCCCCCGTCTACGCCCGCTGCCGCAATACGGGGTACCTGCGCAACGTGCGCGAGTCGCTGCGGTTGCTGTTCGATATTCGGGATATTGATGCGACGAACTACCGCGAGATTTCGGAGCGGATCCGCGAACAGATTACGCCGGGATTCTATCGCCGGCTCTTGCGCGACGTGGCGAACATCGAGTACTGCCACGTCAATTACCTCCGCAAGCCGGTGTTTTGCGAAACCGATCAGCCGGACCTGCTGGCGCAGGACATCGGCACCGTGGGGCTATGTACGCCCAATGTGGAGAGCACATTGAAGCGGGCCGGGATGACGGCGAAGACGCTGGACGACTGGCACAAGGTGATTGACTGGTGCTTCACGACGTTCGGTCCGCGCGCCGTGGCCACCAAGAACCAGATGGCCTACAGCCGCCGCCTGGATTTCCAAGAGGTCCCGGCGGAAGAGGTGGCCCCCATCTTCGAACGATATGCGGCGGACCGCGAGTCTGTACCGGCCGAAGAGCAGAAGCGTCTTCAGGACCACCTGTGGCACTATTGCGTGGACAAGGCGACCGAGTACGATTTGCCAGTGAAGCTGCACACGGGCTATTTTGCGGGTCACGGCGGCATGCCGCTTGGCCGCGTGCGGGATAATGCGGCCGACCTGTGCGGGGCCATCCGCAACCACAAAGACACCAAGTTCGTGCTGATGCACATCGATTATCCGTATCAGGACGAGGCGATCGCGCTGGCCAAGCATTACCCGCAGGTGTACATCGACATGTGCTGGGCGTGGATCATCAACCCGGCCGCGTCGGTTCGATTCGTGAAGGAGTATTTGATGGCCGCGCCGGCCAATAAGCTCCTCACGTTCGGAGGCGATTACCAGTGGGTCGAGATGGTGCCGGGACACGCCGCCATCGCGCGCCGGGGGCTCACGCAGGCCCTGACCGAGCTGGTCGAGTCGGGCTGGATTGAGCGCGAGGAAGTGTTCGAACTGATCGAGCGTCTCATGCGAGGCAATGCGCACGAGCTGTTCAAGTACGAAGCGAAACTGAAGAATTGGAACGTCTCCGCCGAGCCGGCGGTCGCGAAGTAACGAGGAAACGCATGAATTACAAGGATGTACTGTACCGCGAAGTTATGCCGACCATTGAAAAGCCTTCGCGCTACCTCGGCACCGAAATGAACTCCGCGCACAAGAACCTCGACGAGGTTGAACTGCGCGTGGCGCTGGTGTTCCCGGACCTCTACGATTTGGGGCTCGGCAACCTTGGCCTGCTGATCCTCTATTCGATTCTGAACGACCTTCCGTATGTCTGGGCGGAGCGCGCGTACGCGCCCGCGCCTGATATGGAGAAGGTGCTGCGGGAGCGCGGCATCCCGATGTTCGTGAACGAATCGAAGGATTCGCTTGCGGACATGGACGTCATCGGGTTCACGCTTCAGACCGAGCTCAATTACACGAATATTCTGAATATGATCGATATGGCGGGTCTGCCGCTGCGCTGGAGCGACCGGGATGAGAATGCGCCGTTGATCTGCGCGGGCGGACCGGCCGTGTTCAACCCGGAACCTCTCGCGCCGTTCATCGACTTCTTCGTCATCGGCGACGGCGAGGACGCGGTGGTCGATATGGCGGAAACGCTGCGACCTTTGCGTGGCCGACCGCGCCGCGAAAAGCTCGAGGCGCTGGCGAAGCTCGAAGGTTTCTATGTGCCGGCGCTTTATCCCTTCGAGACGCTTCCCGACGGCAGCATCCTGCCGAAGGAAGACGCGCCGAAGATCAAGAGATCGGAAGAG
>JAVEWL010000280.1:0-7091 GCA_034004565.1 FCB group bacterium
CTCTCCCAGGGGGTGAGGGTGCCCGTCGTGGGAGTGGGTCGCATGCTCGGATGAACAGCCAAGCGCTACACCCTGGTGGACTTTTCCTCCTTCTCCCTGGAGAAAGGGGAGTCCATGCCGTCCATCTCGCCCATACCGTCCATCGCCACAACGTTCAGCATTCCATATAAAGCTCATGATTCGTCACCGGACGTATGCTTCACCGGTCGCAACAGCAACCGGTCGCCCCAAGGGACAATCAAATGGCATACCACGTGCAACGCCACCAGCACCAGCAACTCCCACTGCACGAATAGCGAGCCAATGTTGGTGAAGCTGCGAAGCGATCCCGCGAGCACATACAGTATGAGCCCGGCAAGCGGAATCGGCGGTGGACCCGAACGCCGGTGCCGAACGACATAGCACACGCACGAATACAAATCGATGGCAATCCCGGCCAGGCAGAAGGCCGCGTACACCGTCTTCAGTGCGACTTCCATCGCTCTCCGCGTCCTCCGCAGTTCAAATCTAAAATCCAAAATCTAAAATCTAAAATGGTCACAGTCCGTTCGCCAACCGATTGATCACGCCCGCCAGACAGCCCGCGCCGAACCCGTTGTCGATATTGACAACGCTGAGGCCCGTCGCGCAGGAGTTGAGCATGCCCAGCAGCGCGGCGATACCGCCGAAGCTCGCGCCGTAGCCCACGCTCGTCGGCACGGCAATCACGGGCCGCTCGACCAGTCCCGCGACCACGCTCGGCAGGGCGCCTTCCATGCCCGCGCATACGATCACGGCGTGCGCCTCGACCAGCGTCTCGCGCTGTCCGAACAAGCGGTGTATGCCGGCCACGCCCACGTCGTACACGCGCTGAACCGTCGTGCCCATGGATTCGGCGGTGACGACCGCTTCCTCGGCCACGGGAATGTCCGACGTGCCGGCGCACACCACCGCGACGTAGCCCTCGAGCACGGGCGGTTCGACGACGCGGATGGTAATCGCGCGCGCGGCTTCGTGGTGGACCGCGTCCGGGTGGACGGCCAGCACGGTCTGGGCTATCTCAGGCGAGCAGCGCGTGGCGAGGACGTTGGCTCCGTGCTCGCGCATGCGTGTCACAATCTGGAGCACCTGCTCGGGCGTTTTCCCGGCGCAGAAGATGGTCTCGGGATAGCCCTGGCGCAGGCTGCGATGGTGGTCGATCTTGGCGAAGCCCAAATCCTCGAACGGAAGTGAACGCAGTCGGTGCAACGCCTCGTCGGGCTTGACCTCGCCCCCCGCCACCGATTCCAGAAGGGTTTTCAACTTGCTTGGGTCCATGTGCCTCCAGCAACAGCGATATGGGAACAGCCACAGTTGATTTCGGATACCGGTGCCGTATGGTACGCCAAATTGGACCCGATTGCGAGGGTTCGGCCGGTATTTCCGGGATGCAGGTATATGAACGCGGGGGTAAAGGAACGGGACTGGCCCTGTTTTGATGAATCCGTAAACTCGACGGAGCGCATAAACCTGAATGGGAGGAGGAGCCGTTGAGGGGCGCCCGAACCCAAAACAGGTGCCTGTCCCTCTCACGGCGCTGCGTGTTGGCAAGAGACCGTGCGCTGCGCGGGGGACGGTTGCCACTTTTGATCGGGGGTGCCTTCGACGGTAATCCCTTGCAAACGCGAGGGGCGTTCCGCCGGGTTGTGGGGTTCATCAAGAGTGGAACAGTCCCAGCCATAGGCGCTGATCAGACTCTCTTCCCGGAAATACCGGATGAACCGACAAGTTCACAAGGGTGGTAAGAACATAGGGCTTACCCGGCGCCGACCAACCCCTTCACACGGCTCCAGGCCGCAGTGCCGACCATGGCATCGCCGCGATCCGCCACGCCTTGGATCAGCGCCAGGATGTCCTGGCGGCCGGTCCAGTGTTTCTTCACAATGTCGGGCCGGGTGTTACTGACAATGCCTTTGATGGCGAAGGCCGCGATGGCCGCGTCTTCGAGCAAGCCCAACCGGCCGCCAAGCGCATCGGGGATGACATCGATCGGCGACAAAAAATACGCCAGCACGGCCCCGAGCTTCGCTTTCTCGGCAATGGGCACCTCGGGGTCGGTCGTGAGCTTTACCAGTAAGTGAACCAGATCCGGCACGGCAAGCACGTAGTCGGCCCATTCGCTCTTGGCCCCCTCGTCGGAGGCCAGCCAACGCTCGACGCGAGCACGCAAATCGATGTAGAAGTCGCTTTCGGGATTGGGCATGGCGACAGTTCCTTTCATGGAGGGTGGCAGGCAAACCGGAAACCTGCTGAATTGATCGTACGGTAGAAAAGGAAGGGAGTCAAGAATTCAGCATTCAGAATTCATAACGTGATCTTGCCCAACACCGCGCTCTTCCTCGCCCCGGTCGCGGCGGGCACATTGGCGGGGGTGCCGCGAAGGGTCTCGTTTGCGAGGATGGCGAACGCGAAGGCTTCTTTGGCGTCGACGGAGATGCCGTGGGCATCACTGGTGCGGATGTCGACGCCTGGAAGCGTCTCGCGCATCCGCGCCAGCAATACCGGGTTGTGCGCGCCGCCGCCGCTGACGACGATCGGGGCACCGGGATGCCGCGACGCGATGTAACGGCGGTACGCGTCCGCGATGCTTGCCGCGACGGCCGCCGTGACCGTGGCCACGAGGTCGTCGTCGGCCATGGCTGAGTCGTAGAGCGTATCGGCGAGATAGACGGGCGCATCGAAATTTTCGCGGCCGGTCGATTTTGGGGGGCGCCGCTCGAAGAAGGGATGGCTGGACAGGCGCTGGAACAGATGGGGCACCACTTTGCCTCGCGCAGCCATCTCGCCGTTGGCGTCGTAATGCCGCCCCGTGCGTGCGCGGACCGCGCCGTCGATGGGCATGTTGCCGGGACCGGTATCGAATGCGAGCAAATCCTCGAGACGCGATTGGACCACGGTGAAATTGGCAATCCCTCCGATGTTGAGGCATGCTGTCGCCCCTTCGGCCTGCCCGAACAATAGCCAATCCACGTACGGCACGAGCGGCGCGCCTTGCCCGCCCACGGCCATGTCCCGTGCGCGGAAATCCGACACCACCGGCAGTCCCGTGCGCTCGGCAATCACCGCCGCCTCGCCCACCTGCAACGTGCCCGCCACGGCCGATTCGCCGACCGGCGGCACGTGCGCCAGCGTGTGCCCGTGCGACCCCACGGCGTGCGCCTTGATGCCGCGCCGCACGCGAAGCGCCGCCTCGGCCAAGCGCTCGCCCACCTCGACGTTCAGCAGGAGCACATCGCGCATTGTGAGATTCGGATCCAGCAGCCGCGCCTTGAACGCCTCGTCGTAGGGCACGGTCTCGAAGGCCAGCAGCTCCGCTTTCAGTCCCCGCCCCGTACCCTCGATGCGCACCAGCGCCGCATCGACGCCGTCGCACGACGACCCCGACATCAGTCCAATCACATTCAGCGCCGGCAACGCGCGCAGCTCAAAGAGATCCACTAATCATGCTCCCGGATTCGCCGCCTGAGTTTTCAGCCGCGATTGTACCTCAACGAGGAACGCCTTCAACGCCGCGCGATCGGCAAGATCCGCGTTGCGGGTGAAGGTTTCAGGGCGAGACAAGGCCCCCATGTAACCCCGAATTCCCATTCGGGGTCTTTGCTTTTTCTTCGTAGCGCGAACCTTGCTCCTCAAAAACCCCGAATGGGAATTCGGGGTTACATTTAGTAGTGCCGCTGGGTGCCGTACCACTGGCTGCCGCCGTGGAAGAGGTGCAGCACGACGGTGCCTTCGAGGCGGGTTTCGGTGCCGAAGTGTTCGCGCATGTCGACGCCGAAGCGGTAGTCGGCGCCTTCGAAGTGGCCGTATTCGTCGTACTTCACCGTGTCGAGGCAGCGGGTGCGGACAATCTGGCAATAGCCGATGGGGACGCCCTTGGCCTCGCGTTGACGGTATTCGCCGGGGCCTTCGAGCCATTTGTCCCATTCGCGCCAGGGTTCGGCCTGGCCGAGGAGGATTTGGGCGGTCTCTTCTTCGGTGAGCATCTTGCGGCCGTCGGGGGCGACGAACGCGACCTCTTCGGGAACGGCGTCGATCTTCGCGAGGAGATCGGGCGGAATGACGATGTCGGCGTCGAGGAGGACGGTCCATTCTCCAGATGCGAGTTTGGCCGATTCGTTGATCATGAAACCCTTCTCGCGGGCGTTGGACTCGGAGAAGGGCGAGCGGACGATGCGCAACTGCGGGTAGGCCACCTCGAAGCTGCGCAGGATGTCTTCGGAGGTGTCGTAGCCGGGGACGTAGGCCAGTACGACTTCGGCCGAATCCAGGTCAATGCCCTGCTGGTTCACGATGCTCAGCAGGCTTGCCTGGAGGCGGCGCGAGTAGCGCGTGCACACCAGCAGGAAACTGAAGCGGACGTTCGAGCCTGCCTTGGAGGCTTCCGGCGGGGTCCAGAGTCGGACGTTCTGGGTGACGATTTCGCCGTCGATGTTCCAGAGGGCGAAGCAGGGCTCGACGTGGGAACCGAGGCGCGGCGGGACGTAGTAGGCGCCCTGAAACTCGACCGGGACCACGGGCTGCCCGTCGCGCAGGAGTACGTAGCGGCCGTCTTCCTCGACGTGGAGGGTGACGGTATGGCTGAAGGCGGTCATGGGGCACATGAGGCGCGCTCGACGGCCCAGGGCGAAGCCTACGTATTCGGCGATGCCGCCGCCGAACACGGCCGCAAGCGTAAAGGGCGGCTTCAGGTCGGCGAGAGGCGAGCTCAGCTTTTCGGTGTTGGTCATCGAGAACCAGCGCACGCCGCCGTGGACGGGGTCCGAGGGCGAGTTCAGTACGAGGTAATCGAAGGGCGAGATTTCGCGGTCGGCGGTGCGATTCGCCATCAGGGCGCGCGCGGACGCGGCCAGTTCTTCGGAGGTTTCCCGTCGGCGCAGGCGCTGCGCATCGAGTTCGTCGCAATAGACGCGGCGGCCGTGCGCAAAGTGGAGCGGGTCGGCGACGAGGTCTCCCGGTTGGGCCGTAATGGAAAGCCCCGGCAAGGCGCTACGGAACGGCGCCGGCGCCTGGTCGCAGATCCGGCGCAGGCTGCACGCGCCGCAGACGGGGCCTTCAGCGGCTTGGCGTTGGCGCTCGCGCCGCTCGAGGGCTTCGCGCCGCGCTTCGGGAGACGCGTCGACGACATCCGGCAGGGTACGCGTGCGGAAGTGGCGCGTGATTTTGTGCAGGGCCCAGGCGCGGGCGCGGATCCAGGGGCGCTCGATAATCCACGGCAGCAACTTGCTGTCAATGGGGTTTTCCCAGAGCGCGTGTTTGCCGAGGAGGATCTGGACGGCCTTCGCGGCGGCGATGGGACCGCGTTCGTAAAGCTGCGCGGCCAGCGCGTAGGCCTCGGCCTGGTAGTGCGTGTGCGCGCGGAAAAACTGCGCGGAATTGACGACTGCCGCGCGGTTCGCCTCGTCGGCGAGGCAGAAGGGCACGTTAAGGAAGTCGGCGTCGATGCCGCGTTGGCGCAGAGCCGACACGAGCGCGTTGAGGTTCGCGAGCTCGGCCTTGCTGTCGTGCACGGGACCGCTCGACACGAAAGGATCGTACGCGGCGACGCTGGCGGTGACCATATCCGCCGCATTCGCGTCAATGCCGGCGTCCAGGGGCGCGGTCCACTGCATTCGAACGGGAAGGCCAGCGGCTTTGCAGGCTTGGAGCCACTCGTTTAAGTGCGAGGTCGCAGTCGGGCACAGGAACACGTCGAGCAGGCCCGCGGCGCGGAAGGCTGCCAGGTCCGGCGGCGGCGGCGTGGCGTCGGTTCGGAGCGAAAGGCGGAGGTCAAGTTCGGCGGCGGTGTTGAGGTAGCGCTCGACGTTTTGGACGTGCATGCCCGGAGCGAGGATGTCGGCCTTGTCGCAGCGGTAAACGGTGCGCGTCAGGCGCAGCCAGCGCTCGATGTCGACGGGACGCAGCGACGCGCCGTGGCGGTTTGCGAGCAGGATCAGCCCGCGCGACGGCGGCAGCGCGCCGACCGGGCAGGGCGCTTTACTTTGATGGTTTCCAACTACCTCCGTCAAAAGGTCCATCCACGCTCTCTCATAAAGGTTTGCAGGTCCATGCATGGCACCTCAAAATGATCGCAGACGTTTGGAATTCTGGCCGCAGTCGGCTTGAGCTTTTCCTGAGTAACAACGGTGCCCCCCTTGATTTTGGCGGCCGCCACGACAAAAGGATCAGCGACCGGCGTGCCCTTCAGCACCGCCTTGACGCCAATAAGGGTTTGAAAGTGAGGGACCGCCAGGATCCGCCGCACCATTAGCAGTTCCGCGTTGCTGGGCCTGGCGAAGATGTGCTTTCTCTCGTCGATCCATTCTTGAAGGAATCCTGAGTCGTTACTCTGTTTCAGCTCGTTGTACACTTCGCGAACCGATACAATTGTGCCGTCCAAGACCAACTCATCCAGCCGGGCCCATAATGTGGGAAATGAGGAGGGGTAGAAATGCGTGAGGACAATGAACACATTGGTGTCCAGGACGAAGGTCACGCCGAGAGCCCTTTCCCGAGAACAACTTCCTCCAAGCCCGCAAGATTCTTTGTCTTAACACCCAAATGTTCGGCGGCCTGTGAATGAGTCAGCCTTCCCTGGTACAACTTCCCGAAAACGAGGCGCAGATAGGCCTCGCCGAGGTAGGTTGCCTGGGTAAGGTAGTAATTGCCACCGGCGCCCTTCTTGGGGGTTTGCTTATTCCATTCGGACACTTTTTCCCTGTAATACTTCTGAGACACAAGATGTGTATCGAGCAGGCGGCGAAGCACCGTTTCGCGGCTCACCCGGTATCGATCCGCCAGGCACTCGACAGTGTCTTCGTCAAACGTGGTGAGATTCGCAACCTGAGCGGAAAAATCACTCGACGGAACCAGGATCTCGGCTGCGAGAGCATTACAGAATCGCTCGATTCTCTTGTCTTTAGGCGCCAGGGAATCCATGTAGGAATCGTCGACGACAGTAATTGTGCTGACCTTAAGCAGCAAGTGAGCAAGCTCATGATGCAACGTGAAAACCTGCCGCGTCTTGGTGTTGGTGTTATTAAGATAGATGAGGGGAAATTCATCGTCCACCAAACAGAAGCCTGAGACTTCCTGCT
>JAVEWL010000281.1:0-7077 GCA_034004565.1 FCB group bacterium
CCGGCGAGCAGAGGTCGGTTTTGTTCAGGACGTACAGCGTCGGCGTCGAGCTCAGTTCCAACTGGTTCAACAGCGAGCGCACGGTGTCGTGCTGCGCCTCGATGTCCTTGCTGGACGCGTCGAGTACGTGCAGGAGCAAATCCGCCTCGTCCAACTCTTCGAGTGTCGTGCGGAAGGCCGCCATCAGTTCTTTCGGCAGGTTTCGGATGAAGCCGACCGTGTCGGTGACAATGATCTCCCGCTCCTCGGGAAAGCGCAGCCGGCGCGAGACTGGGTTCAAGGTCGCGAACAGCGCGTCTTCCGCGACGACCTGGCTTTCGGTCAGGTGATTCAGGAGCGTCGACTTGCCCGCGTTGGTATAGCCTACTATGGACACGATTGGCAAGCCGCGGCGCGTTCGCCGGCCCCGGCGCAGACGGCGGCGGTCGCCGAGCTTGGACACTTCGCGTTCGAGTTGGCCGATGCGGTCCTTGGCGCGGCGGCGGTCGACTTCGAGCTTCGTTTCACCGGGGCCGCGTCCGCCGATGCCGCCCGTGAGACGCGACATGGCGGTGTGCTTCTCGCTGAGGCGCGGCAGCATGTAGCGCAACTGGGCCAACTCGACCTGGAGCTTGCCTTCGCGGGTCTGGGCGTGCTGCGCGAAGATGTCGAGGATGACCTGGGTGCGGTCGAGGATCTTCAGGTCTGTGTAGTTGCCTAGCGAGGTCACCTGGGCCGGCGAGAGGTTCAGGTCGAACACGAGGGCTTCCGCGCCAAGTTGCATCGCCTTAATGAGGACCTGCTTCAGCTTGCCCTGGCCCATGACGTACTTCGGGTCGAGGTCGCGCCGCTGGATGAACTGGTCGACCGGCACGATGCCCGCGCTGCGGCACAGCTCGCGCAACTCCGCCAGCGAGTCTTCCGCCTCCGTGGGCGTGTTCTGGGACACGTGCAGCAGGAGGGCGCGGTCGCGGTTGTCGCCGGCGAGTCGCGGTCCGCGCAGGCGGCGAAACTCCTCTTCCAAGGCCTCGATCATCGACGGGAAGTCGTCGCTGAGGTCGTGCACGTTTATCGGGGGCTGAACGAGCCAGGGAAGCCCGCTGTCGTTGTTGGGCAGCAGATGTGCGGAGTGTAATTTGCCGGGCAGGCCGTCTTCGAGGACTTCGACGGCGGCCACGAGGTCGAGCCGGAGCAGGGCAAGGTCGGTCAGGTCGTCGTCGTTGAGCGGTTCGCCCTTGAGGTGCGTATGGACGAGGCGCAGGCCCAGGAGGCGGTCGCGGCCGCGGCGGTGGACGCTGACGTCGGGCAGAAACACCGATTTCGCGTCGCCTACTACCACTGCGAAGATGTGCCCGCCCCGGTTGATAAGTACGCCGACCTGCCGCTCGATCTCTTTGGAGATTTCGGTGAGGGCGCGCGCCAGCTCGGGGCTGACGATCCGTTCCGCGGGAGCCCGGCGATTTGCCAGGCGCTCGAGGCGGCGCAGGGGCGACGCTTTCAGTCCGTGGATATTGCCTGTGATTCGGATGGATGGCTCCTCTTAAGGTAATTTTCGATTTCCGATTTTAGGTTTTCGATTCAAGAGAACATCGTTCTTGGGTTGAGGAAAACAAAAACCGGACGCAACTTGTCGCTGCGTCCGGTAAAGTTAACATTCGTTTCCGGGAACGTATTCAATCTCGCGTTATCCCTGGAGCATTACCCGGCGGATAATCTTCTGGCTCTCGACGGCGTCCATGGTCTTCTGGGCCTTGCGCAGTTCCGTGGTGTCGAGCTTCTCGAGCTTCTTCCAGAAGATGAGCAGGTTGCCTACGGCGATCTGGCAGGCCTGTACGGGATCGATGCGGAACGGCATCATGTCCAGGGTGAGGTAGCCCTTGTATTTCGTGGTCTTCAGGTACATCAGGGCTTCCATAAGTTCCCACATGTTGACGCTGCCGGGAAGCATGGCGTCGTCGTCGTAGCGGTAGCAGTCGCTGAAATAGACCTGGAAGAGCTTGTTGGAGCGGCTCAGGAAGGCGATGGACTCGGCTGGGTTCTCATAGGCCATCATCGAGTGCGAGAAGCTCATGGAGACGCCGACGTTCTTCATCGCGATTTCCTGGCACAGCGACAGCGACTTGCCGACGGAACTGACGGTGAGGAACTTGCGCGGCTCACGGGGCTTGTAGGCAATGGCGACGTTGATATCGGGCGAGGCGTACTTCGCGATGGTCTTGATGGACGAAATCAGCGTGTTCCAATGCGTGGCATAGTCAATATGGAACGGATAGTCGAAGCCGTCGCTGAAGAGACGAATGGTCACGTCGGTCGCACCGAGTTGACGGGCGATGTCGACGGCTTTGCGGCCTTCGTCGATGGCGGCGTTGCGTGTTTTCGGATGTTGGTGGGCGAAGGCGCCGAGGGCAAAACGGCGGTCGTGTGCCAATTCGGCAGAGACGCCCGAACACACCAGGCCATATTCCTTGAAAACCCGCTTGAATTCCTTCATGGGGAATTCGCTCGTCACATCGAGTTGCGAGACTTCAACGGCCCGAATGCCCTTGATCTTCGAAATAGCCGAGAGCCTCTCGGCCATTCGCATGCTGTCGCGGTATCCCCCCGGGCAATAACGATCGGGCGCGCTCGAGAACAGCCCCAACCCCGTCGAGATCTTCAGTGTCATCGTGTTCTCCTGTTCATTGGCGCTTTGATGTACTGCCTGAGAGGCCAATGCGCTTCATCCCTCTATGTGACGCCGAGGTTCCCCTGCCGCCCACATTGTATCTTCCTCTCGCGAGAGGCAGAAAACGTCGCAAAAACCGGTCGAAATGACCGACTAACTATACAGCGCGCTATTCTAATGAAAGACACAGTAAAAGTCAATAGATTACGCCGGCCGGACGGGATTTAGTATTTTTCTCGTTTTTTACAACGCAATTTGAGCGTCAGGAAAGTGCGAATTTCGCTGGATCAAGCTGAAGTTGTAGGGAATCGGAGGCAAAAAAAAGAGGCGAGTGCAGGTAGCGGGGGAACTACCTTGAATGCACTCGCCGGTGGTGGGAACCAGTCTATAAGACTGCAACTAAGGAGGCTTGGGGAGGAGCCGTTCCTTGAGTCGTTTGAGTAAACACAAGACCCTTCCCCACTATTTCCTCTGCGGACATTTTTCTGTAGAATTCATTGCAGTACATTTTCCGACTCATAGGGAGACCGGGCTCATGACAGCCAAATCTTTACGGTATAACATTTTAATGATGTTGCCGATGGTGTTGGCCTCGTGCATTTGTCTTGCGGAAGAAGGGCCCACAGGGCCTTCGGCACGTGCTAATGGGATGTCGGCCCCGTCAAATAAGAATGCAGACACAGCAAACGATCGCTTTACAGATCCCGAAGGCATTGTCAATAGAGAGCAACAATCCACACCGAATATCCCGCAAGATGTTGCCAGTGCAGGTTCAATTCACCCGCGTGTGAAGGCGCTGACGGAGCAATTCGACGTATTATGGCCGAGCGCTTCGCCCGCGCTGCAGATCGCGCCGGGCGGCCCTGCGTCTGCGGAGGGGGTTCTGCGCAAGATGGGACAGTCC
Source organism: FCB group bacterium (assembly GCA_034004565.1). Taxonomy (GTDB): domain Bacteria; phylum Hydrogenedentota; class Hydrogenedentia; order Hydrogenedentales; family SLHB01; genus JAVEWL01. The sequence goes on from JAVEWL010000281.1 coordinate 3,549, forward strand.
GAGGACCCCGAGACACGGCGTCGCGCGCTGGAGGGGCTGCGGGTCGCCGGGGATGGACTGGAAGGGGAGGAATTGCTGCAAGCGCTTCAGGATCCCTCTCCAACGGTCCGGGCGAGCGCGGCGTCTTCGCTGGTGAATGCGGAGCCGGAGTTGGCCTTCGCCGCCGCAATGGAAGTCCTGTCGGCCGGAACTCCGGAGGAGGTGGCTTCGCTGGAGGGGGTATTGCCCCGGCTGAAGGGCTCGATCGAGAAGCCGATGCTGGAAATCCTGATGCGCGAGGACGAGAGCGACGCCCGACGCGCGGCGGCCGCGTATTCCCTTGGGCGCGTGCGTTGTGACGAGGCGTTGCGGGTGCTGGTGGACTTGGCGTGGTCGGGCGAGCAGCAGGTTTCCGTGGTGAGCGCGGAGGCGCTTGCGTACATGGGCTCCCCTTCGACGTTGTTGGACCTTGTGGATCTCTTGCAGCATGCCGACCCGGATGTCCGCTACGCGGCCGTGACGGGGTTGGGACGTATTGGGGGCCCGGAGGCGGTGCAGGCCCTGATGGAAGTGGTCACGACGGCGGGCGAGGAACGTACGTACGTCCGGCAAGCGGCTGTGACGGTGTTGGCCCGGATCGGCGGGGGCAATGCCGTGCCGGTGCTGATTCGGGCAATGGCTCCGCCGAACATGGGTGTGCGGGACGCGGCGGCGGCGGAATTGCGCCGGTTGACGGGCATGGATCTTGGCAGCGAGCCGGAGTTGTGGGAACAGTGGTACGCGGAGCAGGAAGTCATGCGGCAACAGGCCGCGCCTCAAGAGCAAACCGAGAATGCGCCGCCGTTGGTGCCTTCGCTGCCGATGGAATTGCCCCCGGGGGTTACCTTGGACGAGCCGGAGGATGCGGAGTAGAGCGCGGCTGATTCGGGGCGCGAGAGCGTTCAACACATTCGAGAGCCGTGTGTGGGGCAGCCGCCCTCGGCTGCCTGAATTATGAGTGGACAAACATTGGCTGCCGTGGGCGGCTGCCCCACACGGTTCTTGCTCTGCCTCCGGTGGGCCGCCCGGTCACGGAGCGGAGGGAGTCTCAAATCGTTGCAGGAAACCCAGGATTTCGGTGAGGACTTGTTCGTCTTCGTAGTCCCAGAAGATGTGGTGGTTGGATCGGGCGAGCCATACGAGCCGTTTGTCGGTGGAGCCGAGTTGGTTGAAGGCTTTTTCGGCTTCGAGAGGTGAGGCGGCCATGTCGTTATGGGAGTGAATGTGGAGAACGGGGCACTTCACGGCGGCCAGGACTTCGGCTGCCTTGGCGCGTTCGCCTATCTTCGCGAGCATGACCGAGGAACAGGTGGGCAGTACGGGATAGCTGATGAGCTTGTCGGCGTTTTCGCGGCGGTTGAGCTGTAAGAACAGCTTTCCTTTGTAGACCCAGCGCACGGGGCCTGAGAGGGCCTTTGCCCAGGTCTCGGGGCGGAGACCGTAGTACCAGCGGTGCGTAACGCCGAAGTAGGGCGCGGCGAGAACGAGCGCATCGGGCGGGGTCTCCCCCGCCGCCAGGACCGACAGCGAGCCCCCCATCGAGAAGCCCGCAAGTGCTACCGTCTTGTGTTTCGCGCGAAGGGCGGCGTACTCCTTGCGCACGGCATCGAGGAGCAGGTCGGGATTCAGTTTCTTCAGATCGCGGGCGCGGGTACCGTGCCCCGGCAGCAACAGCACGCGGACGCGCCAACCGCGCTCGGCCAGGCGCTCGGGCAATTGGCCGAAGTCACGGCCGCAGCCTACGTAGCCGTGTACGAGCAGGGCGGCGCGGGAAGCGTCGGCGGGGCCGAGATCGCGCGCTTCGGCGCCGACGATAATGCCTGTCTCGGGGTCACGGCGCATTGGCTTCTCCATGGCGGCGTTTACCTGTCCGAGACTGAGGTTGTAGAAGAGAAATGCGAGGACTACGAGCAGCGCAGCGTATGCCAGGTGGCGTCGTCGTATGGCCAGTCTTGGTTTCATTCAACGAGCCCTCACCCCACCCCTCTCCCAAGGGGAGAGGGAATAAGAAACCGCCGCGCTTTTCGGATCGCACTTATGTGCCTCACTCGTCATTCGTAATTGTCTACTCCCCCACGTCGAGTTCCTTGGCGAGGGCTTTGCTGCGCTGGAGGTCGAGCTTGCCGGTGCCCAGGATGGGAATGGCTTCGACACGGTAGAACGCGCTGCCGCGGGGCACCCAGAGCTTGGGCAGGCCGGACTTGTCGAGCTTGGCCAGGACTTCCTGCACTTGATCGTCGGTGACCGTGTGCAAAACGACGAGTCGTTCGCCTTTTTGCACATCGGGCACGCCCACCACGGCAAAGGCCTGCTCGGTGAGGCCGAGGAGGTCGTGAAGCACTTCCTCGACCTTCTGGTGCGGCACCATTTCGCCGGCGATTTTGGAGAAGCGGGCGAGGCGGTCTGTGATCCAGATGAAACCGTCCTCGTCGATGCGGGTGACGTCGCCGGTATTGTACCAGCCGTCGCGGAGCACCTCGGCGGTGAGATCCGGCATCTTCAGGTAGCCTTGCATGATGTTGGGGCCCTTGACGCAGAGGAGTCCCGTGGCGCCGGCGGGCAAGTCTTCGAGGGTCTCAGGGTCGACGGTTTTGACGCTGATGCCGGGCAGCGGATGGCCGACGGACCCGCGCTTGGTGCCGACCTGGAAGAAGCCGGGGGCGCGGAAGTCGGGGCAATTAAGCGCGACAACGGGCGAGCATTCGGTGGTGCCGTAGCCTTCGAGGGGCTCGTTGCCGAACTTGGCCTTGAAGGCCTCGCGGACGCGCTCGGTAAGCTTCTCGGCGCCGCCGAGGGCGTATTTCTGGCTGCTGAAGTCTTCGGGGGCGCAGCGGCGGATGTAATTTTGGAAGAAGGTGTTGGTGGCGATGAGGAAGGTGCAGCGGTGCTTGGCACACATCAACCCTACGGCCTTGGCTTCGAGCGGATTCGGGAAATAGGCCACGCGGAATCCGTAGGTGAGGGGAAGCCACAAGGTGCCCATGAATCCAAACGAGTGGAAGAAGGGCAGGATGCCCATCATGGATTCTTCGGGCTCGTGCGGAAAGACCTGCAGGGCGGTCTCGATGTTGCTGAGCAGGTTGAAGTGCGTCAGCATGGCGCCTTTAGGCATGCCGGTGCTGCCGCTCGAGAAGATGATGGCGGCGAGGTCGTCCTGGCCGCGGTGTTTGGGCGAACCGACGGCGCGTTCGAGCAGGCGCACCGGACAGAGCGCCGCCATCAGCAGGGCGACGATGCGATCCTTGGCCGTGACGGTGTCCATGATGTCTTCGAGATAGATGGCTTCGCCGGGCGGCTCGATGGGGACGCGTTCGAGGAACTGGCGCGACGTTATGACGTGACGCAGTTCGGATTGGTCCGCGGCCGACTTGAGGCTCTCGGCGGAGGCGGTGTAGTTCAGGTTGACGGCGACTTTGCCCATGATTTGCACGGCGACGTTGGCCACGGCGCCGCCCACCGACGGCGGCACGAGAATTCCGACCGCGGCGGGGCCGCGCAGGGTACGGTGCAT
>JAVEWL010000282.1:0-7073 GCA_034004565.1 FCB group bacterium
GTATTCGCGCGGCAGCAGCGCAGCTTCATCCCGCGCGAGAAGGCGCTCACGAAGTCGTCCGCATTGCTTGTGAGATCGGTGAGTTCGAGGACGTCGTCGATGATCGACTGGCGCTTGCGGCGCGGAATCTTGTAGGCCGCGCCGAAGAAGTCGAGGTACTCGCGCAGGCGCATGCCGTCGTACACGCCAAACGAATCCGGCATGTAGCCGACGATCTTCTTTATCTCGTAGGGCTTGCGCACGACGTTAATGCCGTTGATGGTGGCCTGGCCCGAGGTGGGCAGCAACAGCGTCGAAAGGATTCGGATGGTCGTGGTCTTGCCCGCGCCGTTGGGGCCGATGAACCCGAAGATGTCGCGCTCCTCGATGTCGAGGTTCAGGTCCTTCAACGCCAGGAAATTGTTGTAGCGCTTCGAGAGACCCTTGATGCTGATCATTGCCATAATGCCTCTATCTCCTTCCCCGCGCCGCCCCAGCCGCCTCGGCCGCTTGCGCAGCGGCCGTCTTCGGCGCCCATTCCGGCAGCCGCGTTTCAAGTCCCTCGCAGTACCGCTCAAACGCCAGCGAAAACTCCCATTCGCCCATTTCGTTGCCGCACTCGATCAGCACGATGTTCTTTCCCGCCTTCAACGGCACCTGCACAATTTCCTGGTTGATCTCCGCATCCCGGCCCACAAAATTGCTGTAGACTTCGTTGCCGTTGATCCAGATGCGCGACCAATCGTCGGAGCCGTGCGCAAGATACGCCACGCGGTCGTTGGGCGACCATATCTCCGTCAGGGCATAGCAGAAGTAGTTGCGCAGGTTCGCGTCGCCGTTCGGTCCCGCCTCCTCTATGCGCGGTCTTCTCCCCTCCACGAACGCCAACTTGTCCGGCCGCACAAACCCCAGCGTTTGAAGCGGGTCGATCGTCACGCCACCCGACGCCGCGCCCGCGGGCGCCGTGGTGTCGTCCAGCGCGAGCGACTGCGCGAGCCCGGACAGCGGCCACTGCATGGAATTGACGCCTTCCGGGCGAAACTCCGGCCATGTAACGATCCAGTTCTCGATGGCGCGATCCCAAAGCGCCGCCTCGGCCGCCTCCTGATCCGATGCGCCCCATTCGATCGCCAGTTCGGCGGCGGGCTTGTGTTGCCCGAAGCGCTGGGTCAGTTGACTGAAGTTGCCGATCAGATCGGAGACAAGCCGGTCGGCCGGTGCTTCCTGGACCAACTGTTGCACGGCTTTTTGCAGCTTGGGGATATCTTCAGACCGCAGCCGGTCCATGGCATCGGTGCGATTGAAGGCCCAGCCACGGAGATCCTCGAACGCGAGATCGCCCAACCCTTCGTCCTTGTACGTCACGTGAACGTCCGCCACGATGAGCGTCGCGTTGGTCTTCTCTACGAGCTTCTCGTTGGTGGCCACGGAAGGCACGTGGCGTGTGCGGCTCCATCCGCACAGGTAGACGTCGGTTGTTGTCTGCCGCGGCAATGTCAGGCCCGTATTGGGGTCCAGGTCCGTGAATAAAATCGTGGGCACGACCTCCCAGAAGTCGCCGCCCTGCATGTTCCGATTATCAAACATCATGCCGTTTTGAATCGGATACGCATCGGGCGTTCTTTGCATGCGTTCCCGCAGCAAGGCCACCGGCGCGTGGACGAGAATGCGATCGCCTTCGATCCGCACTTCGAAGCGCCGCCCGCGAAACATAATGAACATGCCGTCCAGCGGGAAGCCAGTGCGGTTGACGAGCTCTCCGTGGAGCGCGTCGTTGTCGAGGACAAGATTGCCGTCAACGGCGCCCTCGAGCTCGAGATCCGTTCGCACGCGGACCATGCGCAACTCGCTGGCGCCGATGCTGAAGTTGTCGATGCGCGGCGTGTCGCCTTGAAGGAGCGTAAAGGGCCGCACGGTGCCCCCGCCGAAGCCCAGGCCGCGCTGCTGCGGGTTGAGCCACTCGTTGCGGTAGTACATATCCTCGACGAGGGGATACGGATGCTGGATCGTCATGGTGTAGCGATCGGTGTGCGCGGTGAGAATGCCCGCCAGCGAGTCGACGGCGCACACGCCGCCTCCCTGGGGCACGCGCAGCACCTGCACCTGGTGCATTTCGCTGGTGCGCGCGCGGCCCGAGGTGCCGTAGACCATCGCGTAGGCGGTGAAGCCCACGGCGAACACCACCAGCGCGGCCCAGGCCCATTCGCGGCGCTTGAGCCAACTGAAAACGAGCCAGTTTCCTACAATGGCCACGAGGAAGTATACGAGCAGGTAGAGGATAACGGACGACTTGGAATGGACCACGATACCGCTGATTTGCGGCAGCCGCTCCGCCACGTACGACGCGACCGCATCGATGTTCAATGCGCCCACGCCGCGGCGCGCGGTGGAAATTTCCCGCCAGAGGTTGCGGTAGCCGGGCGTGTCCTGGAGCGCGTGGCTGTCGGCGTCGACGGCGAGGCCGTATACGACTCCCGCGCCGAAGGGGCGCTTCGTACCGAGCAGGCGCTCCGTGCCGATGCGTTCGACTTCCGGCGCCTGCGGTTCGAGCGCCGCGACGGCCACCTGGCGTCCCGCGTGCGCGTCCGTTTGGCCCTCCGGCGCGAAGACGGCCTTTGCGAGCGCCGCCTCGTCCATCACCTCTTCGGGGCCGACCTTCGCGCCCAAGAGGTCCTCGACCCAGGTGCCGCGGTATTTTCGCGCGAATTCGCCCGTGCACACGGCCAACACGCCGCCGTTCCGGACGTAGTTGTAGAGCAGTTCGCGCTGCCGCTCGCCCACTTGCCGCGGGTCGAAATTGCCCAGCACGATGAGGTCGAAGGGTTCGTAGGCCTGCGGATGGTCGGACAGGAAGGGCAGCGAATCCGTGCCGAGGTTCTCGCGGTGGATGCCGCGCTTGGAATCGTTCGCACTCGCGACGACGTACAGAAACTGGAAGCCCGCGCCCTCGTCGTCGAGCACGAGGCACATCAAATCCTCGGGCGGAATCGGACGCAGCCCGGCGAACTCGGCCGGGATCGGCAGCATGGGCCTGCGCCCGTTGTAGACCTGGGCGACGAGCCGCGTGGCGCCGTTCAGGTAGCAGTGGAACTGAACGCGCTTCTGGCTGTCCTTGGGCAGCTCGATGGGTTGGCGGTACACCGGACTCTGGAGCAGGTCGTTCGAGTAGGTCTGCACCTCGATCCAGCCCTTGACGTCTTCCCGCTCGTTCTTGACCACGACGTCCACGGGCGCCCAGGTCTTGTCCTTGAACGCGGAGCCGTAGTTCACGAAGAGGTTGACCGTAATGTCGCCTTCGTCCTTGGCGGCTAACGCGCCGGCCGGCCACAACGCCAGCCCCGCCGCAAGCAGCACAAAGGCCCAGTGACGCCTGCTCAAATCCATGCCCTCCGCGTATAGACCCACCATTCGATCATCAGCCCGGCCACGGCCGCCAACACGAACCACGGCCAGAGATCCTGCTTTTGCTTCAGGCGGCCGCGTTCCGCGACCACCTCGCTTCGGCCGATCTCGAGCGAGGCCGCGGGCGTTACCGACGACTCGTTTCGATCGAGCAAATTGACCGCGTACCGCTCGCTCAGTTCGCCCCGCGCAATCGTGTACACGCCGGCGGCGCCCGTGTTGCCGTAGTAGACGGGGCGGGCCGGATCGAGCTTCAGGGTTTCTTTGGCGCCGTCCGGGCGCGTTACGACGGCCTCTCCGGCGTCGGCCGTGGGCAGGAGCGTGATGGGGCTGCCCGTGGCGACCGACCGTTCCGCCGCCAGCGCGCCCCGGGGCGCCCAGGCCAGCAGGTTCTGAATAAACAACGGAAACGACAGCCGCAGCGGCCAATTGGAATCGCTGAGGCTGAACGCGACGACCAGCATCTGGCGTCCCTCGCGCGACACGTCGGCCACCAAGGGACCGCCGCGCGTCGAGATCAGGGTGCGCGCGCCATCGGGCAGCGTGAGCTTGCGCGCCTTGGCGACGGTGACGTTGGACGGGTTCAAAAGGCGCATCATCGGGTGCTCGGGATCGGTGGCGATGATGGGCGGATTGGCGAGTTCACCTTCGTCCACGAGCCCCTCGAGTGCCGGCGCGGCGTTGAAGAAGACCAAGGTGCCCGGCGGCAGGTCCCTGGGCGCGAAGTTGTCGAAAATAGTGACATCGTAGCCCTCGGCGGGCGTATAGCTCGAGGGCGCAACCGCGCTGACTTCGACGCGCGTATCGAGCGCGAGCACACGCTTGAGGTAGTAGCCGCTGGTCGATTCGCCTTCGGAAACGAGAAGGATCTTCAGCTTCGCCGCGGGCCGCAGCGACAGCCAGGCCCGGTTGTCGACGGCGAGATCGTCTTCCACATCGAGTTGCGCCTGGAGCACGCCCGTGTCGAGGCCGTGGTGCGAGAAGACCACTTCCTGGTTCCCCATCGGCGGGACCTCGACCGTTTCGACCGCGAGCGCTTGATCGTCGAGCGAGACCGTGAGCGTGGTCGAGAGCGGTTCCTCGGATTCGTTGTGGACGAGCACGAGGCTTTGGCGCTCGCCCTGACCCTCTTCCGGGTCGCGCACGCTGAAGGCCACGATGCCCGCGTTGTTCCGGCTCTTGCCGATTTGCAGGTAGCTTACGTCGAAGGCGCGCGACCCCACTTCGCGCAGGTCCGAGATATTGCCGTCGCCGATGATGGCCATGCGCAGATCCGGCACGGTGAATTGAAGAGAACTCGCCACCAATACGGCGTCGCGCAGGCGCGTGGCGGTATCGGCCGGCCGGATGGCGTTGACCGCGTCGCGCAGGCGGCGGCGATCGTGGGTCAATTCGCAATGCACGTCGGCCGTGTCCGCGAACGCCACCACCATCATGCGATCGCCGCCGGCCATATTCTCGATCATCTCGTGGGCGGCTTTTTTGGCAAGGTCGAGGCGCGTGCCGTTTTCCTCGAGGGTGGCCATGCTCGCGGAGTGGTCGATGAGGAGGATGACGTTGTTGCCGCGCACGCCCTCGGCCTGGCGATAGGGCCGCGTCATGCCGAATACGAGCAGGAGCAGCACGAGGATTTGCAGAAACATCAGCAGGTTCTTGCGAAGGCGCTGGAACGGCGCGTTGGCCGTGAGGTCTTGCAGGCTCTTGCGCCAAAGCATCGTGCTCGGCACCACCACGTGCGTGCGGCGCAGCTTGAGCAGATAGAGAAGCACCACGATCGGGATCAGCCCCAGGAACGCGAAATACACCGGCGCCATGAACGCGCCGCCCAAGGCCTTGCCCGCCGCCGCGAGGTATGTGCTCAGGGTGTTCATGGCAGCACCCTCAGTCCCAGACCTTGTGGCACCCCCAAACTTGTTTGGGGGTGTTGTTGCAGCCAAATACCTTGCCCACACCCCCATACAAGTTTGGGGGTGCCACAAAACATGCGTTTGGAGTTGCTATCCAAGCTGATTTTCATCGCAACATTCCATTCCGGCGCAGCAGGTCGAACGTGAGCCGGTCGTAGGGCATATCGCTGACCGCCGGCACGTAGACGATATTGCGCGAGACGCACGTGCGCCGCACCTCCTCGCAGAAGCCCGCGAGGTTTTCCTTGTATCGCTTCAGCAGCGCGCGGCTCATCGAGATCTCGGTAAAGGCTTTGGTCTCGCAATCGACCAGCCGCAAATCCCCCGTCACGGGCGGATCCACTTCCTCGCGCGCCAGCACGTGCAGCACGTACAGGTCCGACCCCGACTGCCCCAGCCGGCGCAGGCAGCCCTCGAAGCCTTCGGGGTCGAGGAAATCGGAAATCAGCAGCGCCACGCCCTTCGCGCGGTTGCGCAGAACGTACGACTTGCACGAGGCCTCGAGATCGGTCGCGCCTTCGGCCCGCGCGTCTTCGAGGAACGAGAAAAACCGGTTCGCCGAAGCCTTCCCGCGCATGGACGGCAAGCGGTACGCCGTATCCCCGCAAAACACCTCGGCGGACACGCGGTCAAAACCCGCCAGTGCGACATACCCGAGCGCCGCGGCCATCTTGCAGGCAAACTCGAGCTTTGGCGGCTGCCCAAAGGCCATCGACGCGCTTCCGTCGATCAGGAGGTGCAGGGTGAGGTCTTCCTGCTCCTCGAAAAGCTTCAGGTAAAGCGAATCAAGCCGGCTCGCAATGTTCCAGTCCACAAACCGCAGGTCGTCGCCCTGGACGTAGTCGCGGTAATCCGCAAACTCGACGCTGCTCCCGCGCCGCTTGCTCCGGCGCTCCCCCTTGGCCATCCCCAAATGCACACGCCGCGCCACGAGCATCAGCCGCTCCAGCTTCCGCAGGAACTCCGCATCGAGGATGCGCTCTCGCGCCGTTTCAGCCATTTACGATTCCTTTGGCCAGGGACCGGTCTTCACGGCTCCGGTATTTCACATGGGTCTTATAGGTCCTATGAGTCGAATGGGAAGTATGAGAGTCATGGGAGCTATGGGAAGTATGGGAACTTCCTGCTTCTGCGTCCCAGGCAGCTCTGTCTTCCATTCGTGTAATTCGTCTCATTCGTGGTTGATCTTCTTGCAGTTCTTTGTGGTTCTTCGTGTCTTTGTGCCTTTGTGGTGACTGCTTTCGTACCGCATTCTCATCCCGCCTTTTCCGCGGTGGGGATGTGGCGCAGGATGTCGCTCAGGATATCGTCGGAGGTTACCCGGTCGGCGTCGGCCTCGAAGTTGAGCAGGACGCGGTGGCGCAGCGCGGGTACGGCGGCGCTCTTGATGTCGTCGAAGCTCACGTTGAAGCGGCCCGAGCGCAACGCGTTGACCTTGCCGCCGAGCAACAGCGCCTGCGCGCCGCGCGGACTCGAGCCGTAGCGCACGTAACGCCCCACGCGCTCGGGACCGATCCCCGAAGTCGGCTGCGTCGCCAGCACGAGGCGCACGGCATAGTCGGCCACGGGCGGCGCCACGGCCACATCGCGCACGAAGCCCTGCCAGCGCGTGATCTCGTGTCCGTCCATGACCGCCTGGCCCGTGGGCACCTCGCGTTTCGTGGTGCGATCGAGGATGGACAGCAAATCGTCGCGGGTCGGATAGTCCACCACGAGCTTGAAGAAAAATCGGTCCAACAGCGCTACGGGCAGCGGAAAGGTGCCAACCAATTCGATGGGGTACTG